>NZ_JAUTYT010000020.1:0-64230 GCF_041946075.1 Flavobacterium sp. LAR06
GCTGTTAAATCTACTTCCGCTCCTGTTACCCCGTTTACCGTAGTGGTTAATTTATCACCAATTACAGTATTGGAAACCGTTGTAGCAGCATTTAATGCCGTTGTAATATCCACAGGTGCTGCATCAACGCCATTTACTGTTGTGACTAAATCCTTACCAGTAAAAACATTGCTAACAGATGTCGCGGCAGTAACAGCAGCTGTTAAGTCTACTTCCGCTCCTGTTACCCCGTTTACCGTAGTGGTTAATTTATCACCAATTACAGTATTGGAAACAGTCGTAGCAGCATTTAATGCCGTTGTAATATCAACAGGCGCTGCATCAACACCATTTACTGTTGTGACTAAATCCTTACCCGTAAAAGCATTGCTTACAGATGTCGCGGCAGCAACCGCAGCTGTTAAGTCTACTTCCGCTCCTGTTACCCCGTTTACTGTAGTGGTTAATTTATCACCAATTACAGTATTGGAAACTTCAAAATTACCAAGGGTCTGATCTCCCTTAATATACTGAGCATCAGTTCCAATTGGCAACGGAGTATACTTAACTTTTTCTCCTGAAACAGAAAGCAATGTTTTCTGTTGAGCAACCATCGTTACACTTCCCCCTAAAATCAATATTGCTAATAATTCTTTTTTCATGTCTAAATTTGTTTAATAAAATTTTTAATTGTATTATATTTTTAATTGTATTTCTTTTATATCATCTTTAATTACCTGACATACACAATAGTAATTTTATCCCCTGCAACCAGGTCATAATTATTATTTGCTGTGTTACTATAAGTCAGATCTGATCCCGTTAAACTAATCGCTGAAGAATCAATTCGAACTCCGTTAATATACATGGCAATCGAATCCGAAAGCGGTGTACCCGAAATAGGAAAAGCACTTTGACCATCTGACGCTATTAATTCGTGCCTTATGGGAGTCAACGACGGAAGAGCTTGAGTCAAATCGACAGGAGAACTTGCTACACCATTTACATTAGTAATCAAGACCCCACCAGTCAAAGTATTAGATACAGTTGTCGAAGCATGTACCACATCTTTAATAATAATTGTATTTGCAGGATTATTGATAATATCGGCAAAATTATTTGTTACATCCCCCACAACATCAATATTTACAACCTTATTTTTCTCATTTGTATGGGTATAAACACCCTGCCCCTTGTTTACAAGAGTCGTCTCTGTCTCGCTGCCTTTTATAATAGTACTCATATCAATCACCTGAGTATTTCCCGAAGCATCAACATAGCTAAAACTATTGTTCGTAGAATTATACGTTACAGAACCTGGAGCTTTATTAATAATTTTCATAATAAGCTCCTCATTAGCCGGATTGTTAATTATGGTATCAAAATTTGAATTCACATCACCTACCACATCCACATGCGTAATACCTCCGTCTTCATTGGTATAGATATAATACCCCTCGCGATTAGCATCTTTAACCAGGGTTGAAAGCTTATTACCACCCCCAGCTTGCGAAGTTCCTGTCAATACTCTTATCCATTTTAAATCTGCTTCCAGCCAAAAATAGTAACCGGGCATCACTTCATTATCTCCCGCTCCGGCGGTCGCAGTATTATAAACTAAAAGACTGTTTACATTTCCGGACGAAATAGTAATTGAATCATCTTTTCCCTTAAGGGAAACCTGAGGAAACAACACTCCTTTATTACTTGAAACAATTTCTAGCTGAGCCGAAGGATTAGGCAGCGCAGTACCAATACCTACTTGTGCATTTGCTGTAAATCCCAATGCCACTAAAGCCGAAAGACAAATAAATCTTCTTTTCATAATTTCATTTTTTAATCTTTTTTAAATAAACATCATTATCTAGTAAAAAAGTAATCTGCATTTAATTAACTTCAAACAACTACAGACACCAGTGCCCCTAGATCTTAAATTGTTTATCTTCTTTAAATCATAATAAATTTTAAGTCTTAACTTCTATTTTACACATCACTTAAAACTCAGTGCAAAATTATTTTTAATCCCCCTCTTAAACCTCCTGAAAAGGTCATTAAATCACTAGTATAAGCCATATTTGATAAAAAGAGCACATCAATCATCTAATTGCTATAAAAAAACCAACAAACAGAAATACATCCCTTTAAACCAATCCATTAAACCCCAAAATATCAATCTAACTAAGGAAACAAGTTAACAACAATGCAAAGTAATGGCACTTTTTCAAACAAAAACACCATATCGAGACACTAGAATAACACAAAAAGACTTTTGCGTCATTTAATTACTTGTCGCACTCTTAAATACCAATTTTTCAATTCACACGAAAAATCATAAAACCCACAAGCTGCACACTATGCAGTTACAGCCTTGGCAGTATTTCAGTAAATTCTAAAACAAAAGACACCAAAGAGAAACTTTAACCAGAATAAAATTTTTGCAAAGAATTACAGTCCTTATACTCAAGACATTCATTTTACCGACCCTGACAAAAAAAAAAAAAAAAAAGCGACATACAGGTATCACCATGACACTTAGAACTATCAAGTGATATTAAGCTCACTACTCATATCGTCCAAATAAAAAATCCTTAATTCCGACAAACCAGAAATAAGCATTTTACTTTTACCGATTTTCAACAAACCTTATAATTCAACCCGAGACCACGACAACTACAATCGCAAATTAATCTATCTGATCGTTTATCGATTCCTAGATCAATACTCAAAAAAACTACAGCACCAGAAAACCATTTCAACAAGAATTTTAATTCAATCGCCATTAAAACAGCTACACTACCGAGCACAATAAACATAATACACAATAGTCGGATTATACACATTAATTACAGGCACAAATAAATTTAGTCGTATACAAAAAAGAACAATATCGTACAAAATTGAATTATACAACATATAATATTTATCAACTTTTAACCAAACCGGGATAAATTATTTCAAACCAACAGCACACCTTCAGCCATTACAACACCCTCGCAAAACCTCTTGAAACATTTATCCAACTCACTACAATCCAAATCCAATCCCTAGTATTCCTTATTAATCACGACAGCAAACTGTAAGCACTAAAAATTCAATTTCAGATCATTATTAATCATGTTTTATTACATCCGTTCATTTTTTTCCAAAAAACCGACTCTTCAGGATCAAGTATATATGAATATTTTTTTCTATAATAAAGATGAGATGTATCAATATGCCTAAAAGAATCAACACAAAACAAACTAAAAACAATCAAGCAGCAAACAACAACTTTCGCCAAAATACAATTCTCTCAAAAACATATAAAGCTAAGCAAAAAAAACGACTTAATGTAGTATTATTTAGACCTGACAAGGGGACACTTAGATAGATTCAGTTTTATTTTTGCAACCTTCGTTTATACAAAAATTAACTTATAACCAGGCATCGTATCTCAAAATATCAACCATTGATATGATTATTCGAGCATACAAATCAAAAATAAATTCGGTCAAAAAATGGTATAAAAACATCCTAAAAACTATATAAAATAAACAAATTATGAAAAAGACAGTTCACTACGGAGCAGATCTAGACTGGGTACAACCCCTCGCCGAAGAATTAGAAGGAAGAATAGATGGCAACTTTATACGGGTTCCTGAAAAAATACACACCGGCAGCCGTTATTATTTAGATTGCACTGGCGGTATAGTAGCTTTATATCTGGATGTGGTGTATCACAATGACATTACATTTATTATAAAAAATAAAAAAACAGATTTTATAACGCTTTACTACAATCTCAGTGAAGAAGATTCAGAATTAATAATAAATAACAATAAAAATAACGTGGGGATCTGGGCTTACAATTTATCTGTCCTTGACAGCACTACCACATTTCAACATAATGTCAAAGCAGGCACAAAAACATTCATATTATTCATTTTTATCAAAAAAGAAACAATTAATTCATATATAAAAGAAGATATTACCCTGCAACAAAGGACCATGAAGATATTGAATCCTAAAAAAAGCCCTTTAATAGACTGGGGAAGAATGAGCAGTCATAGTCAACAGGCCATAACAGAGCTAAGAAAACTTAAAGTTGGAGGCACCGTATTCGATCTCAATTTAATGGGGACTGTGCAACTATTAATTGCCAATTATTTATTTAAAATCTCTGACAATGAAATAATCACTCAACTATCGGATCAGCCAGATCTGCCTATTGTTATTGAAATTCAAAAATTCCTAACACATCGGCTCAACGGGCTTTTCCCGGGCAATGAAACAATCGCCCGGAAATATAACATATCCGGCACCAAATTAAAATGCTTATTTAAGCAAATTACAGGCCAAACAGCAAACTCTTTTTTCATGGAAAGCAAGCTGTTTAAAGCCAAAGAAATTTTGGAAAAAAAAGAATTATCCATTGAACAGATTTCAGAACAATTCAACTTTTCAAATCAGTCACATTTTACCACCAGATTTAAAAAACAGTTTCGAATGACCCCAAAGGAATATCTTCAACAATTATAAAAATGATAGAGTTAAAACACTATTACTCCCTTACATCTGAATGGCAATATAATTTGGCGAAAAAATTACAAACAAATCTAATTAATGACAAAATACTCATATTTCCAAAAAAAATTGGCCATGGTTTAATTTACTTCTCAGAGGTAGTCCCAGGTGTATCCATTGCATTGTTTGATGTAGTTTTTACCACTGAAGTGACAATAAAGAGGCTCAAATCAGAAGACAACTTTTATATTATACAATACGACCTAAGCGATGAAATCAATAAGATTATCATTAAAGACAAGAACGATAAAACCATGCATAATGGAGATTCTGTTTTTACCGTAATAAACAATCATTCCGAAAGTTCTTTCACACCTATAGTTGGTAAAAGAACATTTACCTTACGTATGCTAGTCGACAAAAAAACATTAAACAGTTATATAAAAAAGGAAAAAATAGAAGCTAAAACAAATGATATTGGCACTGAATTGCTTTTTTTTAAAAATGCTGATAGCAAAAGTCAGGTACTGATTCATTCCATAACCGAAAAATCAATATTTGACACAGAATTTGATTCCTACATAAAGGGCATAACTTTAATAATGCTGGCAAACTTTATTAGCAGCTACGTAAGCCCCCTTAAAAATAAAATTACCCGAATTGAAAGGGAAAGCATTTTAAGAGTAACAGAATATTTATTGAATAATTTATACGAAAAATTCCCGTCAATAAAATTCCTATCTCAAATAGCAGGCATGTCAACCACAAAATTTAAAACAGTATTTCGTAAAATACATAACAAAGCCCCTAAACAGTTTTTTAGTGAAAAAAAATTACATTTAGCAAAAGAGTTACTCTCAAGCCAAAAATATTCCTCTCCAACCGAAGTAGTAAATGTATTAGGATATAACAATGTAGAATATTTTAATTCTAAGTATTTCGAATATTTCAAAAAGAAAACCTCAGATCATTTTATCAAAAAAACTTAATAAGTTTTGAGATAACCAACAATAAATTCTTCTTAAATCTGTCATTTATCAATATGCTACGAATATTCAAACCCAAATACCTGTTAAAAGACTTACTTCCAAACCAATACATTGACATCCACAATCATTTGTTGCCCTCAATAGATGATGGCCCAAATACCGCTAAAGAAACAATGAAGCTTATCTCCCGCATGAAAGAAATAAGAATTGAAGGCGCAATAGCCACACCACATACCTATATTAAGTATTGGAATAATACTTCTCATAACATATATTGTGCATACGGTATTGCTAAACAAATCGAACCTGGTAAATCATTTCTCAAAGGTTATGCTAGCGAGTATATGCTTGATGCATCTTTAGTAGCCAGATTAAACAAAGAAAAACTGCTATGTATTCACGATACGTACATACTAGTGGAACTACCCTATATGGGTTGCCCATTGAACCTATATGAAATGTTATTTGAATTGAAGTGTAAAAACTATAAAATCATAATAGCGCACCCTGAACGTTATATTTATTTTCATAATTCAATTGAAAAATTTAAAAAACTAAAGTTATTTGGTGTTTATTTTCAACTTAATTTGCTATCATTAATTGGGTATTATGGCAAAAGTATTCAAAAAATAGCTGAAAGCCTTATTGAAAATGACCTGTATGACTTCACAGGAACAGATATTCATAACGAACATCATATAGACCAATATGCAACCAAACCAATTTACTTCAATATAAACAAAATCGGCGATTTACTACGAGCGAATAGTCTTTTTAACAATTAGACTATTCAGAGGACTTCCCAATAATCTAAAACAATATACCTGATACCAGAAATCATATTTTTAAAAAAAACAAATTCCAGTAAAACAACTAATTGCTACTAAAAAACCAACAAACATTCAATATTAATTACATGGATACTGTTCTAAATAGAAAACAATGACCATAAATATAGAACGCGAGATTTAAAAAGTATAAAACCTGTGAATCTTTAATTGAAAACTTTGAATATCAAAGATTCGATGAAGATTTATTTATAAATGGTTTTAAATACTCAACACACCTCCACTATTTTTCTTCTTTATGATATTTTAAAATCCACACGGCAAAAAATATAAATGTAAATTGTACTTTGTTGAACAATTTTCAACACCTTTACCTTCATCCACATGGCAATAAGAGTTTACTTCATTCGCAAACTTGATAATGGATAGATGGCAAAGCAACGAATGAAAGAGATGAAAAACAGAGAGTACATTTATTCTTATTCTATGAATTTATTTCTAGACTGTGGATGAATGATATCTATAAAGAAGATCCTATTCAGAACGATCTTAAAAAAAAAATATTTCTATAGAAGCTTCCCAAGTTAGTGAGATTAAATTATAGACAGGCTAGGTTTTCATGCACTTCAAAAATTGAAATAGCTCAAAAATCAAAGATTTTTAAGGTAAAATCTATTTACTTTCTCAAAGAACCTAACGAGTATATTAACGCTAAAAGTGCTTTTTATTAGGATGCTTCTTAAAAAGATAAATGTTTTTCATTAGAACTAATATTGAAATTAGAGTTCGAATATATGGAAGATAATTTTCTGAAGCGTACCTATAGTGACTTTTTCCATTCCGTTTGCTAAAATACAACAATAAAGAGATCTAAACACGAGCTCTATATCATACCAGGAAGAAACTATTACGCCAGCGCCCCTTTAAAATTTTTGTTGCTATAGCTATTAAAAAGTTTAGGCTACGCAAATAACACTAGTCTGATTACCTAATATTTTATAGATTACTAAAAGTAGCTTTATAAAATTTCAAACGTGTAACGAGGCTTCTCAATACATTTTTTTCCCATTCCTGCATAAAAAACACTCGAATTTGCACGCCTACCACTATCATCAGTTCGAGTGGCGTTAAAGAATTAGCCACTTAACACTTCAGACTTATAATGGTAAGATTATGTCTTAATGAGGAATGTTTCTGTGAAAAATTAAGTATTTTTGCATCTAAATATATAAAATAATCCTACAAACATATAAAGTTATGAAAAGAAAGTATTATTATTATTTCTTTATTGCACTATCATTTAATACTGCATACAGTCAGGTAGGGATTGGGACAACAACACCCCATGCATCGGCTATATTAGACATCTCGTCTACCAATAAAGGGCTGCTCATACCTCGCCTGACTACTGCTCAGCGTAATGCGATAGCATCGCCGGCCGCGGGATTGCTAGTATATAACACAACAACCCATTGTGAAGAGTTTTATGCCGGAGCTGGCTGGATATCCATGTGTGAGCGAATAGAAATCACCGTGCAGCCAGTAGCTCCAAGCGTGCAATGTGCTGGCCATGACACCCGGTCAATATCTGTGATTGCAACAGGGGGAGGAACACTAACCTATAAATGGTATAGAAACAATGTCCTCCTGACAAATGGCCCGAACATATCCGGCGCAACAACCAACACGCTGAATATTGTTAATCCTCCTACCGCGGGTACATTCAACTATCACGTAGTCGTAAGCTCCAGCACAGGCGGATCTATCTCATCCAACACCGTCACCGCAGTGGTAGGTATCCCGAATCCACGCCCGACGGCCAACCCAACCTTCAGAAGTACTTCGGGCTATGCAAATTACATTGACCCACCAGCTGGGGCGATCATTTCGCACATCCCTTCGCCATGGCGAGCCAATGCCTATGGCTGGTTTACCCAAAATGGAGAAATACCTGAACCAGGTGGATCAGCCCATGTAACACTACGCGTGCCTGCATCCTCATCTTGCCCGTCTTATACATATGGAGTTACTATATATTGGTAATTGGCTATTTGGGTACTATAAAACATTTCTTAGGTTAAACGCTATTTGTCGACCCTGCAAAATTCCAAACCAATAAAATACTAGATGAATATTACTTTATAAATTTACACCCTATTTTATTCAATCAAATAATTACAAAAACCAGTAACTCTTACATTTCAACTAGTAGTATTCAAAAGCATATACGTATTGACATCAATAAAGAAAGTGAGAAATGAAAAAACTACATTCCATTTCTCACATAATTCTTGACAATCTTCGTCTAAGAGCTATCAATTGTAACTATACAACATTCTCAATTTAAAAATTCAGCAATTTTAGCATTACTGTTATTTCATTTGACTTTTATTCAAATGTTTGCCAAAAAACGTATTGCTCTGATAGACTAAGCGTCTTACATGGATCACGCGTGAAATAACAAAAAAAAATTTTTTTTTTAAGGCTCAGCTTTACAATTTATTAGGTTGAGGGGTAATTCTCAAATAAGGTTTGACTTGTCGATGCCCTTTAGGAAATTTCGCAGCAATATCGCAATTAGGAATGGATGGCACAATCACTACATCTTCTCCTTCTTTCCAGTTTGCCGGAGTTGCTACATTGTAGGTGGCGGTCAGCTGCAGGCTGTCAACAACACGTAATATTTCATCAAAATTTCTTCCTGTTGACGCGGGATAAGTCAGTATAAGTTTTATATTCTTGTCTGCACCAATAACAAAAACAGAACGTACGGTGAATTTATCATTAGCATTTGGATGAATCATGTCATAAAGAACTGCAATTTCTTTGCTTTGGTCAGCTATTATGGGGAAATTAACAATTGTATTTTGAGTCTCATTAATATCTTTTATCCATTCCAGATGAGATGTCAGTCCATCAACACTCAATGCTATAATTTTTGTACCTCTTTTAGTAAACTCAGGATGATACTTAGCTGCTGTGCCCAGTTCTGTAGTACAAACTGGCGTAAAATCTGCAGGGTGGGAAAATAAAACACCCCAGGAGTCTCCCAGCCACTGGTGAAATTGAATCGGTCCGTTAGTTGTTTCTGCTTTAAAGTCCGGAGCTAAATCCCCTAATCGTAATGTAGACATAATTTTATTTTTTAAAGTTAATATAGTTACGTTTTATTAATACAATTATCCTTCTGAAAATTTAAACCCGATAATTCCTTAAATTAGTCGGTTTAGTGTAAAATAAAACATTCAGAACACAAGTGATGTATTTGCGTCTGCACTTCCGGAACTGAATTTTTAAAATCATACAAAATATTTTTAAAATTGCTTTCATTAGGTTTGAATAATACTCAAAAAAGACTGCTTTTTTATTTTTTGGCATTCGTGGGCAGCTAAAATTTGAAATGATCCAAACATGCCCATTAGATCAGAAAACATAAATTAGTTTTACAAAGTTGAATGCCTGCAGCTAAAAGCCGATTGTTCAACTAACTGAAAATGCAGAGAGTAAAATAAATGCAATAAAAATAAAAAATACAGTTTTAAACGTCATTAAAATAACACAAAAAGACTTATTTGTATTATTCCATTGGCTTGAATGACTTTGAACTCCAAAGTGGCTACCAAATGCATTCATTACCATGTACATCGGTGGCTTAAGACCGTGATTGCTAAAATAAAACAGAAAAAAGAAGCTTGTGAGCACTAGAAATAAAATTAGTTTTCATGTTAACTTAAAATTTAACCAGCAAAATAACTGATGGCTTAATTTTTCAATGATTACAACAAGGCAGAACAATCTTGTTATAAAGCCCGTTTTTGATAGTATCTACAAATTCAGGTTTTAAAAAAAAATTAGGTTTATTCTCGAATACAACCTTATACTGACTGAGCAAAAACCGGACATAAAAGCAATCCCCGGATTATTTTACATCCGGGGATAACTTTATAAAAATTAACCTTTATTTTTATTTTATTGAACCGGAACTGGCGGTTCGCCTTGATTATAATGATAAATCCCATTGTAGTCTCCCTTTATTACAGATTGGTCAGTAAGAGTAATTTCATATGTAAAAGCCAACGCTCCCGGATTTCCTGCAATCATAGGTTCGCATAGACTTATATTCATCTTAGCCGCAGCCACAGTTGATCCATCGCTTAAAATTCGCTTGGAATCTGCAACAATATCGAAGCCATAAATACTGTTAGTGCTCATCTTATCCTTCAAGTCATAAACGTCCCCAGCTTTAGGCAAAACATATTCACCAAGATAAGTAGTAATATTAAAAAAAAGGTAAACATTCGTACTGTTCTCTGTATTATAAATCCTTATTGCACATCTATGAACTACACCACCCTCGTCATCATTTTTTATAGGTCTAAGATAATACATTGTTGCGTTATCAGTAGAATAGGCCACATTTTTAATCACTATAGAATTATTAGCTGCTACAGGTGCTTCTACCCTAACCGTTATGGTATTACTCACTAAATTTCCATTTGTAGCATGCAGGGTATAAGTTCCCACGGCAGTGGGAATATAGACAGCACCTTCAATGACGGTATTATTTGCGAAAAAAGTAGTCGTTGCCGTAACATCCTGAGCCAGATCGGTCAGGGTTGTTAGTGTTATCGATTCGCCAAGGGTAATAGTACCGATATTGACAGATAAAACAATTTTGGTTGCAACAGACAGTGACGGTACATCACCACCATTATCACAGGCAGTAAAAAGAGCAGTGCTGACAAGAGCGAGCAAAAAAAAAGGTTTTTTTCATAAGATAAAATTTAAAGTTTTAACACACAAAATTATACGTCATTCCGGAGTTTGCTCTTCCCTTGAGGATATATTTATAGCAAGATAAGGCAGCTGTAGCAAGTAAAAGAAAAACCAGGGCTCAAGATCACAGCGTATATCTTTTCTTTATGAGTAATTTTAATGTAAAGGCACTAATGCCTAAAAACACATCCTGATTGTCAAGACAATCAGGATGTGTTTATTTTGTTTTAAGCAAAAGGGATATCAAGATTAATAACCCTTTTACAACCAATTAAAAAAGTCAAATGCATATGTAGATAAGGATGCAAAGTTTACCCCATTTATTATGTGTTTTTTTGGTCTAGCTTCTCTTTTTTTATTTTTTAGCTGAGCTTTTGCTGCCATTGACATAGATTTATTTAAAAATACTCATTTCTTCATTATAAATAGGACTATGTATGCCTAAAAAATTTAAAACACTGTGAAAAACATGGTTCTGGGTCAACATTTTATTATCTTTGAGTTGTTTTGAATCATCAGATAACCAAACAATAAATGGAATTTCATATTGTTCTTTCGGCGCAATACTTAAAGGTAATCCGTGCATGTACAAATTTTTTTCTCCTAAGGATTCTCCATGATCTGAAACGAAAATCATTGCACTATTATATTCTTTCAATTATTTTAAATTTTCAATTACTTTAGACAGAATATAATCCGTATAAATAATAGTATTATCATATGCATTGACGAGTTCTTTTTGCGAGCAGTTTCCTAATTCAACACTATTGCAAATGGGTGTAAAAACCTCAAATTGAGATGGATATTTTTTATTATAAGCAGGTCCATGACTTGTGCTTGTGTGCAATACAATCAATATTTTATTTTTTTTGCTTGCTAATATTTGCTCTTTAAGTCCGTTTAAAAGAATTTCATCATAATTAAAATCTTTATCTTCATAAGGTTCCATTAGAGTTTCTCTATTTTGGTATTTTTTTATATGAACAGGGGGTTCTCCCCAGTTTGTGGTTCTCCAGATGACTTCTACACTATTTCTGTATAAATAGTTCGGTAAAATTTCATATAATTCATCAGTATCAGCGTAATCTAAAATAGCTTTTACACCAGCAGTTGTATAGGTAGCACTAGAAACGGCTCTAAAATGGGATAAATTAGGAATTTTGGAAAGTAACGGGTTTGTTTTTTTTTTGGTATCCATATAAAGAAAAATTTTGGCTTCTTGCAGATTCTCCTATTACTAATACCACAACCGATTTTTTATTGTCTTTTATTATAGCATTTGGCAGTAAAATTTCTTTTTCATTTTTTTTGTATTTGTGAATATAAAAAAGTGACGTATTAACAGAATATGACCAAGGCATCGCAAGTCCTCCCAATATTTTCGAATTCTTATCAATCCATAACCAATTGCCAGCATTAACAAATACTAGCGTTAAAACGAATAAAAAGGTAACCAGAGAGGTAATTAAAAACTGTTTTAATGTAACGTTAATTATCTTAGTCTTACTAATATAAATGGAAGGAATAAAACCAAGGAGTATTACGTAGGAGATTAATTTTACCGAAAAATAACTGCTAGATTCTTGATAATTACTATTCAATACATTCCCAATCATGCTTTCGTCTATTATAATATTGTATGTATTTATAAAATAAATTCCAATTGCATTGACAATAAAAAATAGGATCAATAAAAACTTTCCAACAAAACGTGACAGAAAAAAAATCGCGTAAAAAATAAAAGCATTTAAAAATAACGTTAAAGTAATCAAACTGACAATCAGAATAATGCCATTGAAGCTTTTATAATCAACGTTATCGAACACAAAATTATAAAATGGAAAATAAAAGAATACAAAATGAACCAAACTTATTAGCAAAGAAAAAGGAGCTATTTTTAAATTATTTTTCAACATATAGTTTAGTAATTTGATATAGTGAAATAAATAAAGCAGTTAATGAAAAATAGAATATTATTAAATTTTCATTTAATATTTTGATAATTATCCAAATACCGCAACCCTGTAATAATAGCATAAAAACCGGATAGTATTTTTCATCATTAATCCAACCCCAAATTTTATATTTTCGACTGATTAAAATACCTAAAAGCCCGGAAACATATCCGATTGCGCCACCAAAAATGACATCTAGAGGATAATGTGCTCCAACTGCTACTCTGCTAAAAGCCAGAATGATTCCTGTTATAATTATGAAAAAAAACCATAAAATTTTATATTTCTTTTTTTTTGGAATAAATGCAAAGAACAGAACTGTAAGTGTGAGAAAAATTGTGATTGAATGACCGGAAGGTGAACTATTGCTCCCTGATAATGTTTTCCCTATGATAACAAAGGTACTATTATCAAATACAGCTGCTGGTCTGGGTACTGCAAATATTTGTTTAAGCATATAAGAAGATACAACCGCAACAAGTGAAGCTGAGATTAGTGGCTCCCAGATTTTGGATGCATAAATGATAAAAATGGTTAAGAATGATAAAAAAATTAGAGGGTCTCCAAATTGAGTAAGGTTGTATTGTACATTTGGGAATTGCGATAAACTTGAGTTAAGAAAAAAAAAGTACCCCTTTTGAATATCTATATACTTTTCAACAGATAATGCGTTTTGATTATAAAGAAAAAAAACAATTATAGTTAAAAAAATAAAGGGAAATAAAGTAAAGAAAATTTGATTTTTAAATAATTACTGGTAACGATAGTGTTCATTCTTTGTTGTTTATAGATTCATTTGATAATTTTATTTAAAATATACGTTTACTATTTCAATAACTTCTTAAACAATTTTGGCTAGTTAAATATCCCGTCCTAAGATTACCGGGCCTAGCAACATAAGAAAATTGTCATAATGAGCTTTATTCAATAAGTTCAATATGTTCGTTAAGAAAAGCATCACTTTAATAATCCTTTTCTAGTAGTTGATGTATTGAGATTATGAAATAGACGCAGTGTTTTTTATCGAGGCAAAATTCTTATTATTAGAATTAGGAATAACACGAAATAAGACATAAAAATACGGTCAGAGGCCTTTTTTTTTCGAAAATAAGTCGAATACTTATCAAGATGTCTAATCCAACTTTTGCAGCTTTGTATGGTTTTGTGCTTTTGGCAGTACTTCAGATTGGTATGTATCAAATGTGTTGATGCTTAGCAATTTGATTAAACATTTAGGCATAATCAAGGATTTAATATTATACCATAAAAATTAAACCAATCCTTTGAACTGCCTCCAAAAAGTTATACACTATTTGAGGACTCTATATACTCTCCACAACATTGTCGGGCAGGACCATCATTTTATCAAGTGGTATATCCAAAACGGATTAGGCTTTAAAAGTTTTAAATCAGCCGAAAGAGCATTGAACGGAATTGAAGCTATGCATATCGTAAGAAAGAAGCAGATGATTAGACCTGTGACAACCATGTTTAAATCATTTTTGTAAATTTATGGGTAACTTTTAAATTACTTAAAATCTAATATTAGATTCTGACAGATTTAACACAACCTTCTTTTACTCTTTAAGTATTATAAATTTGTTAAAGTCATCTTGTTGGCAATCGGCAGAATGAAAACCGTATTGATCCCGCGGTGTGCTTTGGAACAGCTTTTATTTTTTTTTACAAAATATATAGCTATCATAACATGTAAAAAATCAGCAAAGCTAATTGATAAGCAACGAGAGTTTGCAAGTCAACAACAAGTGCTTACCGATCAAAAGCAGGTTTTTATAAAAACCCAGGAGAAATTAACTGAACATATTTCAAAAAATAACAATCCTTTACTAACGGTTTACAATCGTATTAAATGAAAAGCGCCTAAATCGATCCCCCTATGATTTAGGCATTTTCGTTGATTAAACAAACAACAATCAAGTAAATACTTTTACTTAGTAATATTTTCTTTCGTTGGTAAAATACCTAATCGTTATTCGAGACCTTCGATAATTTTTGCCTGCAATTCTGATTTTTCTCTTAGCATTTATAATTCTTTCTTCAGCTTCTCTAATTCAGAGGTATTACTGCTATTGTGGGTTTTTAATCATTTCACCCAACCCTGTTAAAAGCCATCTTTCATCACTGGATGGAAATGCTTTTAGGATTTTAATTACGGTGTCATAACCTGGATTAGTGTGTTTTTTTTTAAACATCGAACTCAATGTGCTGGATGTTACTCCGATTATTTTTGCGAACGAGTTTGGGTTCAAACTGTTCTGATCTACTATGTTTTAATCCTTTTATTTATAAAGTAGTCCCTTGTAAAAATTATTTACAACCATTAAAAACAACGTATTTCCGTAAACACCTATGCAATTGGTAAAATTAATATGGAATGCATTTGTTTAATGAGTCTTGAATATATCAAATACCATCATCAAATAATCTGTTAAGCTTTAAAAATGAAATTAAGACAGGCAATTTAGATAGGATTAAAAAGCCCCGAATTAGAGCTAAAATACTTTGGCTTCATCGAAAGACATTGCATACACTACCATCGTGCGATGGATAAATAACAATGATGACTTCCTTACTAATGAATGGTGCTTAGCGACTATCGAAAAAGAATCAGGAATAGACAGGCGTGAGTTTTTTAAAATTAATTAATTGTGCCTTATTGTTGTGTTTTAATGTCTTTAATAGCTAACTAAATCATGGTCCCTTTATGATATTTGCCAACCACTAGTAGGATAGTAGGAATAAATTTGTTTTTGGTAAAAGCGCCTAACTCGTGGTATGTTAGGCGCTTTTTTACACATACTATCAGCATAATAAAGAGTATTTAATAATTTTAATTAAAGAGAATGAGGAAAATTTTATTATTTGGATCAATGTTTACAATTCTATTGTCTTCTTGTACCCCTTCTCTAAAGTATGTTTATGATTTAAAAAAGCCAGTTAAATCAAATAACTTAGAATATAGTGACGAAAAAATCGAGGCTTCATTTATTGTTAATAATGCGGATATCAATTTGTCCATAAAAAATTTAACTGAGCGTCCTTTGAAGATTGTATGGGATGATTGTTCCTTTGTAAAAAGTGGTGAAGCCCAAAAAATACTTCATAAAAACACCAAATTTATTGATAAAGAGAAATCTCAACCGGCAACAACAATACCACCAAATTCACTTATAAAAGATATTGTACAGCCTATTGACGATATTGAATTAACTGAAACAATAACTCATAATCATCGAGGTAGGGAAAGGCATAATTTAACGTGGAGCACAACACCATTTTTTCCTGTGCCGCGCAGGATAAGTTCGCATAAAATTACAGTCGATAAATATTATAGGCCTTTGATCGGAAAAACTTTAGGTGTGTATTTGCCAATACAATACGATAGTAAAACGATGGAATATTTTTACGAGTTTGAATTGACAGATATTGTATTGGTGAAAGGTAAGAAGCAAAAAAGAATTTTTAATTAAAATAAATCTATTAAACATGATTAGATTAGCAATTTCCGCGGCAATATTATTAACCGCATTTATATCAATGATCTGCCTGCCTGATGGTACTATTTTCTGAAGAATTTGGAGACCAGAAACAGGAACCGACTCAAAACATCCCCAGAGAACTAAGGATTACAATTAAAGGTAAAAAGTGACAAACGAAGAAATCGACGCCGCTTTATTAACAGCATGTATTGGAGCTGTTCTGATCCTTCTGAATATTTCATATTGAGCTTATACTCAATAAGTATTATAAAATAACTAAACAAAAAATGGAAACACAAGAACCGAAGAAATGGTACGAAAAAACAGGTGTGGTTGTTCTTTTTCTAATATTTTTTTTCCCAGTAGGCTTATACGCTTTATGGAAAAATTCATCAATTTCAAAGAAATTGAAAATTATAGTTTCAGTATTTTATGGACTTATGATTATAGCAAGTATTGGAAGCAAGAACAATGATGCAGAAGTTAAAAATAACATAGGAGCCACAAACAATGTTGAAAGCAAATTCAATTTAAACAAAGAGAAACAAAAGCATTTAAAGACTATTGCCCGGAAATCAGAAAGAGGTTTAATACAAAATATGAAGGATCCTGATTCATATAAAAATGTAAGTAACGATTTTTATTTCTTAAACGACTCCATTTATTTTATTAACATAATCTATTCAGGTACAAATAGTTTTGGCGGAAGAATTAGAAGCATCTATACTCAAGAAGGAGTTTTAAGTTTTATAAAAAAAGATTCAACGTTTGTTTGCAGGATTACAAATGAAAGTTTCAATTAAAAAAGAACTGTTGGTTTTACGTAAAATTAGCCTATTTACCTAAGATATCCCGCCAAATCTATTGCAACTATTATTTACTTGCTTAACTACAATGAATTTGTTCCGGCAATAGAAAACAGACCGGTTTGCTGAAAATTATGCAATTACTCTTACACATTATGTCTGCTTTTCTGCCATCAACAAGGCGAAAATAAATTGACCGGGTTTGAAGTTGAACGCAAAAAAAATTTTATACTTGCCATTATAAATATTTTTCCACGAATGTATATAAAATATTTGTTTGCCCGACAAATACTAGTTGATTAAACAGGTAAAGCATTGATTTTTATATCATTTAACATCAGAAATCGTCAGGAGTTTGATTTCCTCCTCAACTCGAGCCCTAATTACTCAATACTGAAATCTGATAATTCCGTACCATCTGGCAAGGTAATCATTAAAGTTGTTTTTGTCGCCGCTCCTGCATCAGGTGTTTTCTGTTAGTTGCCCGCGACAGTTGTAACAATTGTCGGACGCAAAAGCTCCGTTGAATCAACGTTAAATTTCTCGTCAGCTATTTTTTCAGCTCGTTCTTGTAATTCAACTACCCTTGCTATCTTTTAACAATCTTGATACTGCCTCATTAAGAGTTTTGTCAGTCATATTAGCAATATAAAAGGCGCTTCTATACGTATCAGATGCATTATCACATTTGACGTATTCAGTAGAAACTATTTGTCGTTTTGCTGTTCGTTTCGCTAACATGTGTCTAGTTGTTATTTTAAAGCTAATATTACTATGTATGTAGTTTCATCATTTATATAGTCCTCACCCATTTGACCACAACCACTATCATAAATTGGCAACTTCAATTTTCATTGGTTGAAAAGTGATTTTCTAGCCTTTTTTATTATATCGTAAATATCATAATTTACAAATTGATTAGAAATTTTTTCAGTGTAGTAAAACCTACTTTCACCTAATCTTAAGTCATTTTTCAGCCTAATATATGTAAGCTTTCTATTTTTACGATTGTTTTTCATATTATATAGTTTCAATCAAAACCCAATTGATAGCTTCCTCAACATCAGACAAGCTTTTAACTTTTAGTTTTATACCATTGACGGTTGAGTCTAAATGCTGTAATTCAAATTTTAGAAAATAGCTAACAATTAAAGCGTAGTCTTCGTTTCTGATTTCCCACCAATATTTATAATGTTTCTTCTTGCGAAATACTTTTTTTATATAACCAAGCTTTTCCAGTTTTTCTTTGCTGAGGATATCGTGTAATTTCTGATTCATGTTACATCATGTTAATTAGCATCACAAAGTTACTAGATATTTATAAAAAGTAATATCTATTAAACCTGTTATAATTTAGGACTTGTAAAGACGCAGTTCTGCCTAAAACAAGCCTTTTAATAGCATTTAAATGTCCTTATTATACATATATATATATGTATTGTATTTAAATTCTAAAATTATAATTTAAATACAATACTATGAAATTAACAACAAAACTAGGGTTGGTTCTTGTTTTTTGCTTGTCACAACTTCTTATTCAATGTAGTGCTGACGAAAAGACAAATGGAGTACAAGTGCCCGTAGAGCAGGATACAGAAGAAATTATTAAACTTAAAAGTTTTATTTCAAAAAGCATACCTATTGAGTTAGGGAGAATTGTTTATTACCCAAAATCGGAAATGTTTGTTATTTCTGGTGACATTATAATGACATTAGAAGAAGCTAGGGAGAACTTTATTAAATTTGAATTAAAAAATACAGGTAAAACTAAACAAGTATATAGTACTATTTACAGGGTCTTACCAGAATATACTTCAGCAATAAAAGTTTTTATATCTCCCGAAGTTGAAATAGGTTGGCGAGCAGCAGCAAAAGAAGCTATTAATGTTTGGAATACTACAAACACAAGCATAACCTTATATCTTGTAGAAACTTCAGTGGATTCAGATGTACAAATAAAAGCACCTGAAATTGTAGATGAATGTTTAGCAAAGGCAAAAGCTCAAGCCTCGTTACCAACCGGTTACGCAAGAGCAAGTGTTTTGATAAACAAAAACTATAATTTCCTAAGTAATCAAAGTAAATTAACGACAATGGTTCACGAGTTAGGACATACTCGCGGATTGCTTCATACAAATGAATATAAAGAAAATACAAATGAACGAATAGCTCCTTGTACTCCTTTAATAGATCGGTTTTCCGTAATGAATGGATCATCTCCTTCTAATTGGACAAAGTTAAATTTTTATGATGTTCTTGCAACTAGCACATTATATCCAATTGGCGCAATTAAACATTACCCGCATGATCAGAATACAAAAAAACTATATAGATATAAAAAGAATCAGTTCTATTTCTATACTACAGATCCTTGCGAAGTAATTGCTGATAGAGACGGCTATGTATTTGATAACGATGGAGGCTACGTTTATTCCACTCAAATGCCAGGCACCGAGCCACTATACCGATTACTTAATGGCGCTGCATTTCCCGATCATAAATTAAGTCGAATCCAAAAAGATGCAAACGATGTAATTCTAGGATATATCTATCCTACTCAGCATTCAGGAACTACGCCGCTTTATAGTAATATAGCAAGCTATGATTACTTCCCAACAGTTAATCACTATTTATACACTACAGTTTCCAATCCCGATGTTATAAAAAAAATAATAGTAGGATATGTTTTAACAAAATAATTGAAATATAAAAAATATGGAAGCAACAATTGAATTTACTCTACTATCATATGATGTAGATAGGGGACATAAAGAGGTAAAAGAAACCTGGAAGTATATGGATATGAAGACCGCTGGCATATTGGGCCAGTTAAAAAAGAAGAATTTCTTTTACCAAATACGACTATGATACATTTAAATAAAGATTGTAATTCGGCTATTGTGGATTTGCAAATTATTTGCCAAAGTTTAAATGTAAAGCTGCTAAATTCAGTGGCCGTCAAAGCTAATGATATTATTGGAACTAAAATAAAACCACAATATAATTTTACGCCCGTTGGTTAATATTAAAAGCCAATAAAAACCATCTCACAACAAAATTCGATACGTTTTTTTATTTGTCGCCTATTTTGGTTTTAATGTTTTGTTTTTAAGGGAAGGAAAAAATTGCCCTTATGCTTCAATTTTCTTTCTTAAGTTGTGTTCTAGAGCCATCAATCCGAACTCTAATTCTACTTTTTGAAGTCCTTTTAAAGAAAACAACAAGAAATTATTGACAAGCGACAAGCAACAAGAAACTTACAAATCAACAACAGGTTTTTATAAAAACTCAGGAAAAACTTATTGAGGAGATTTAAAAAAATGACCGGATCCATTATTTTAATGTCTTTATATGGCTTTTAAATTTAATTAACTTAAATACATTTGCCAAATACTAGTAGGATAGTAGTAAATGGACTTTGGTAAAAGCGTCTACACGTGAAAACGTTAGGCGCTTTTTGTCCAATCCAAAAAGATCAAAAGTATTAAACAATTAAAATAAAAAAAATGAAGAAAATTTTATTAGCAGGCTCTATAGTTCTTTTATTGGCAGGTTCTGTTTATGCTTTTAATCAAAATGATGCTAAATGTACAGGGTCCGATAATTGTAAAGCCTGTAAAAACTGTAAATATTGCAAGCATTGCTCTAAAGACGGTAACACATGCGGAGTTTGTAAATAAATTAAAAAAATGAATAAACTTTTATAACAGGATTGCTGATTTTTTTCTATACTATCATCAAATAATTAATGATGCTGAATATGAAATCCTAACCAAAAAAATAAAAGGTTATCCGATATAGCAAAAGAAAACTAACGTCCCGAAAGATGACTCTATAACAATCGATTATCTTAAAAAATCATGCTGAAATTATAAAGCAGTGTAAGGCGGATGATTTTGGTATACCCGAAAATAAATCAATTATAAATAACTTACATTAAAAAAATGGCAAATGAGTAAATTTCAGAAATAGCTATTGGAGCATACATAGCTATTACACTTTCAATAATTGGAACACCATGGGCACTTAGAATCAATGAAAGATTTAATAATCAAAATAAAATTGTTAATGAATTAAAAACTTTAAATAAAACAAAATAAAGAAAATCTTATAAGGTTTTACAATGTTTATACGCATTGCAATTAATGCTCACTTAAAAAAAAGGAGCCTCCGGCGATTCTTGTAAATCAACCTATAAACATAATGATTTCGAGAATGTCGATTCATATTCAGCCAAAGGAGGTCTGTCCAAAGAATCATGACACAACTTTTAGTCTCTATAAAGATATTTATCGCTTAAGTGAACGATCGCCTATTTATTGTATTTTAAACGAAGGAGGTGAAGGTCGTGTTGTAAAAAAAAAAGACACAAGTTCACTTAATATTAAAAAATGGAGATCAATTAAAAATACCCTACACGGGAAATATCAAGTGTGGAAGAAATTTACAGGCGTTAATTTAAGTAACAAAAATATCGAAATCTTAATTAATAATCCGATATTGAAAACAAGACTCAATTACAACGATAATCGTGCTACTATAGACAAAAAAATACACAGCCAACTTTAAAAAAGTTACAATACATCAATTTGCAGACCTAGATTAAAGACTTTATTAATTCAAACAAAAAGCCCTATAGTTGGGGCTTTCTTTTTATACATAACTCTTAAGATGCATAAAAAAAACATAAAACTACCAAATTACAAAATATAACAATACAAACCAGTAATTAACTGTAAAACACTGAACGCATGTGTTTTGTATTATAAAATCACATATCTTTACTATGGTAAAATTTAATTCAATTATGTTACTTGTAGAGTGAGAATGAAAAAACCTCGAAAATAATTCGAGGTTTTTTTATATTATTTACAAAATCTTTTATACATATGTTGGCACTCTATGTAGTTTATTATAAAGTCACTTACTACTATTATTCAGAATTATACTGCCGTCGGAAGGCAGTCTTTTGTTCTTTGGTTAAAAGCGCCTGACAGTTGATCGTTAGGCGCTTTTTTTGTTCAGAATTTAAACTACCTTGTAATTTGTCTTTATTTCAATTTTTTATGTCGTGATTGAATAGTTGAATATATCAATGGTATTCTAAATTTGCAGAACACTAAGTAAGTGGTTTTTCTTTAGGTTTGTTTTTTTAGTAGTGGATTAGGCGTGTAATATAATATTGAAGTATGATTACACGCTTTTTGACGTAAAAATATCTTAATATAGTATTTTAATGTCTTTATTGAGATTAAACAATACTTTACTTTACTGATATTTGCCACCAAACTACTTATGCAGTAGCAGCCATTATTTAGGATATTTT
Source organism: Flavobacterium sp. LAR06 (assembly GCF_041946075.1). NCBI lineage: Bacteria > Pseudomonadati > Bacteroidota > Flavobacteriia > Flavobacteriales > Flavobacteriaceae > Flavobacterium > Flavobacterium sp. LAR06. Next base: position 22,623 of record NZ_JAUTYT010000020.1, read on the forward strand.
TTTTGAACACCCAAGTACAAATTTGGGTGTTTTTTTCATGATCAGGTATCGAAAACTAAAAAGCATTTAACAACTTAAATGAACAAGATGAGGGTGGTGAAGTTAAAATATCCATTTGAATGATAAAAAAAAAAAAAAAAAAATGACAGATTCCGCAATAGAAATCGTAATAACAACATCATTAATTGTAGCGATTCCGTTATTAATTATTATTTCATATATGGTTTATATAATCAATAAGGAAGTATATCAAGAATTAAATAAAAACAATAAAAAGCAATAACCCATAAGAGATTGATCGTGCTGTTAAATAAAAAAAATGACAAAACAACAACATCGGCTGTTTCGGAATTTCTGATTCCAATTACTTTATGGATTGAAATGGATCTGAACAATACTATTTGGAAAACAGAAAACGGAATTAGGTACAAGCTGAATAATAACAGCGAAGAATACAAAGCGCTGAGAGAAACAATTGATACTTTTAGGGAAAAGTACGTGCAAAAATAAGAAACAATCGACGAACAGGAATTTGATTTCGATATTTAAGCAACAAGAAATTTTAAACAGTTTGACTTAAACAATTCATTAAAAAAAATCAAAAATGAACAAATCAACATTTATTAATACTAGTGGCTATCCGCTAACTGTGGAAAGACCAGAAGAACTGCAGAAATCTTTTTAAATTTTAAATGCTTTAGGGGATTTAGCAGGGAATTTAACGATTATTTCAGGATGTAAAATGATTGCAAACAAAGTAAGCAGTGGAGTGCTATTTACAAATGACGAGATTATTGAATTTAAAGAAGCTGACTACAGCTCACTTCTAAAGTTATAATTATCGATAAAAAGATAAAAAAACATTAAGTATGGCTTATTAAAGAGCTTTACAGTATTCGATATACCACTTTTGGAACTTCAACTACTTCTTGGCTATGGAGTGATTTAAAAAAAACTGTAAAACCAAAGAAATTATTGATTTACCAGCAAATAAAACCGATATTGGTATAACGATAGCCCCTGTACAAAGAGCGACGAACTAAAAACATCTTGGCATGCAGTTTTCAAGACCTTGCAGTATAAGAATTGGGTAGAACCCAATATTTTTATCATATATCAATGTTATAGATCAATTATATTTATTGACAGGATAAATTCGATTTTTTTATTTGAGTATCTTAATTTCAAAGCCATAATGTTTTTACGGACAGAAAAATATGTTTGAATATGTTTATTTTTTGATCTAATTATAATCGCTAATATGAAATTTGAACCAAGTAAAAAAGCATGATGACCAATCTTATTTGGTGAAAAATTAATTCCTTCTTTTAAGGTTGTTTGATCTGGCAATAAGTATTAATCGACATTCATTTTCAACTTTATAAGCTAAAGGTTTCAAGGCGTGTGTATGTAGCCAATCATTTATGGATTGTGTCTGTTGAAAATTTCGCTAAGCCACTATTGATTAAAGCTCATTGATGTTCATGATGATATACACCTCTCTTAAACAAAACCATGGTTATTATTCTTAAAAGAATTTGTCCAGAAACCAATAGCTCCCATCTCCGCATATTGAGCATTTTTTAAACATTGAAAAATATAATTAAAGTTTACAGAAAGGCTTATTGCGAAGTATCCTATATCGTAAGACTAATTTTATTCAAAATTAACACTTATTTACTTTTGTGTTGTTTTTTTTTATAGCTTTACATTCAGGACCTCATACATGCCTAACAATCAACAATATAATTATTTTAAGCCTACTCCTTATGCTTTTGTAATTGCCTAATTCTAAGAAAGAATGCATGTTGTTTTAAAAATTGAATTTCTTAAAATTAGTTTGAATGGTAACCAATACACCTAATAAATATGAGAACAACTAAAACAATTTTTATTACAAAACTTTTATTATTAAGTATTATCATAATACTTTTTTCATGTGAAAAAAAGGCCAAAGAACAGAATGACACGACAGATAAAACAGCGTTGGACTCTACTTCGCAGGTTGCGGTTGGGCCGAAAAGTGCACGTCCGGTGGAATGGGGTTACGAAGATAATGGCCCAGATAAATGGGGTAGCCTAAGCCCTGTGTATGCAACATGTGGAAGCGGGCACAGCCAATCTCCAATTGACATACAAAAAACCAAATTACAAACAGGAGCCCATTTGAATTTTGCATATGTTCCTTCTGAATCATTTACCATTGCCCATAACAATAATATGGACAATATTGTTGATAACGGGCATACCATTCAGGTTACGGTTGAAGGCGGAAGTGTTTTTACTTTTGGGCAAAAAGCTTATAATCTAAAACAATTTCATTTTCACACGCCTAGTGAGCATACCATTGATGGAAAACATTTACCAATGGAAATGCATATGGTGCATCAAAGTGAGGATGGCAGCTTAGCAGTTGTGAGTATTTTAGTCAAGGAAGGAAAGACAAAAAATAAAAACTTCGAAAATATTATTACGAATTTACCAGATTCCAAGGGGGAATCAAAGGATGTTAAAAATTCGAAAATAGATTTAACAGCGCATTTTCCAAAAAATATTTCAGCTTATCATTATATCGGTTCTTTGACTACACCACCTTGTACAGAGGATGTTCAGTGGGTAATAATGGAAGATATGATATCCTTAACAGCTCAAGAAATAAAAGCATTTTCTTCCCGACTTGGCAAAAATAATCGTCCAGTTCAAAAATTACATGACCGTAAAATAGCTTTGGATAATTTTTCAGGAACTACTAAAGGGTAAGCAATATGAAGAACTTTTATATTTACTTATGTCTGTTTTTTGTACTATCGAAGTCAATCAAAGCACAAACTGCTGCTGATACTTCAGAATTAGAACCTGGGTGGTGGAAAATACCTCAAACAGAAACTCGATTTAAAGTTGGCGGTTATGTGAAATTTGACCTTATACATGATTTTGATCCAATTGCATCGCCCGATTTTTTTGATGTTTCAAAAATTCCGACAGATAATTCAGAGGGAGAGAGTACTCACATGTTAGCAAAAGAATCCCGAATAAATTTAGACTTTAGGGTTCCAACTAAAATAGGAGAACTGAAAGCCTTCATTGAAGGAGATTTCTATGGTACGAGTAGTGTCTTTAGATTACGTCATGCGTTTGTAGAAATTGGAGGATGGCTGGCTGGACAAACCTGGTCAAATTTTATGGATGAAACCATCATTCCAAATACATTAGACTTTGAAAAACCTTCTGCATATGCATTTGCAAGACATACAATGTTACGTTATAAGTTTACTATTTCTAAAAATTCTTATTTTTCATTAGCCATTGAAGAACCCAGTGCACTAGCACAGGTACCCTCACAGCCAGGTACATTTGAAAGTCCATTACCAGATCTAACCGCGCGTTATAGATTGAGCAAGGAATGGGGGCATATTCAATTATCTGGTTTTATAGCAAAACTTCGTTATCGTTATACCGCTGGAGGGAAAGAGGATATTGCATTATATGGTTTTAATCTTTCAGGTCAAATAAACTTTTCAAAAAATGATAAATTTATTTATCAGGGATTAATAGGCCCGGGTTTAGGCAGGATGAGAGGTGGGCTATCTGCCGGATTAGATGAAACTGGTAAACTTAAAGCCCTGGATGATCATGGATTTACACTAGGTCTGCAGCACGATTGGTCACCTTCATTATTTTCATGTGCAGTATACAATCAGGGAGCAGTGGATAATACCGCGGGTCAGGCCGCCAATAGTTTACATAAACTAAATTATGTAGCTGTAGACCTGCAATGGAAATTCATAAAAAATGCATTGACAGGAATAGAGTATTTGCATGGTACCCGGGAAGATAATGACAACTCAACCGGTAAGGCAAACAGAATTCAATTTAGTGTAAAGTATACATTCAATTAGCTGCCGCCTGGAGCGCATATATTTTAAATTATACTTGAGAAAGAAGGCGTAGACGATAAATTATTAAGATGTTAAAGACAAGCGATTGTTGAATAGAAGAAATTCTATTCTCAGTCGCTTTTGCTATAGTGGCATGTTATTCGGCTTATCTTTTATTTAACGGCTCATTGAGTAAAGTATTGATATATTTAAAGAGCGCTAAAGGATTAATAAGTTGAAAAATTATAAATAAAAATTAAATTTTAGACCTAACCCGATATTATATAGTCCTGAAAAGGTAGAATAAAAAGTGCATGAACAGGATCTTTGCTACTTCAAATGAAGTTAAATTAAATCTTTAGTAATATGGCTAAGCTCTTGTACAAAATAGTATTGATGATGTTTATTTTAAATACTATGAATTCTTGCTCCAATGAATTAAATGAAGATGAAAACCTGGAATCTAAAATCACAGAGTATACCTATAATACATGCGAATTAGAGACAATGCAGTTGATAAATGATTACAGAATTTCTATTGGACTAAATCCATTAGAAGTAATAAATCATATTTCATTTAAGTCCGGGGAGCATAATACTTACATGATTGAAAATAATGTTGTTAACCATAATAATTTTACAAGCCGTTCGCAGAATATCATTCAAGTTTTAAATGCATCAAAAGTTAGTGAAAATATTGGCTATAATTATAAAACAGCACAAGGTGTTTTAGATGCTTGGTTACGGAGTCCAGAACATAAAAAAAATATCGAAGGTGACTTTACTAATTTCGGTATTTCAATAAGAGAAAATACAATTACCGGAAAAAAGTATTATACAAACATTTTTGCTAAAATTTGAATTCAAATTTCAGGCTTTAAATAATCGATCACATTCTTTGAAATCTATTATGAAAAGTTCAGTTTTTTTTTGAGAGAGGCAACTGTAAAATTCCCAGATAGTCTAATATCTTTGAAATATGAGTGACAAATCAATACCTATTGGATAGGTATAATGCCAAAGTAAAGCTAAACTTGATAAGGATCAAAAACGATGTATGTTTAGGATTAATGTCATATTTTTTTTTTACGGCTATTTTTTTTATGTTGAAAATAAAATTATAACGTTTGTTAACTTTTATTCTTTACTTGAAGTTTAAGGCTTTTTCCCTTATTTTATTGTCTTTAATTTAAGCTTCGTAAAAGTTTTTTTTGTTTTATTAGAATCTAATAACCAGATTCTTGAAGCTGTTCAAAAACATCTTGTTTTTAAATTAAAAAATCAAAATGAAAAAAAATATAATCGTATCAATCATTGTAGGACTTCCAGGCTTATTTTGCAATGCTCAGGAGGTTAAGGTCGCTTTTGGGAAAATACAGCATATTGAAAATTTCCGACCCCAACTAATTGACCAGCGAAACATAGATATATGGTTACCGGATGGTTATTCCAACAAGGAAAAGTATGCCGTTTTATATATGAATGATGGACAGGCATTATATGATGCGCAAAGCACGTGGAACAAGCAGGCCTGGGGAGTTGACCAGACGGCCGGAAAATTAATTGCGGAAAGCAAAACTCAAAAATTTATCGTAGTAGGTATTTGGAATAATGGTATCAAGCGTCACTCTGAATATTTTCCGCAGAAACCTTATAAAAGTTTAACCCGAGTTCAACAAGACACTATATCAAGGCAATTGCGAACAACTGGTAGCGTTAATGAAATATTCAAACCCTATTCAGATTTATATCTCGATTTTCTGGTAAAGGAATTAAAACCATTTATTGATAAAAACTTCTCCTCTAAGTCCGACCAGAAGAATACTTTTATTGCCGGGTCAAGCATGGGCGGGCTGATTTCCTTGTACGCTATATGCGAATATCCGAAGGTTTTCGGAGGTGCTGCTTGTTTGTCCACACATTGGCCTGGTACTTTTACAACCAAAAACAACCCTATACCAGATGCCATTGTGAGGTATCTTAAGGCAAATTTACCAAATCAAAGAAACCATAAGATCTATTTTGATTATGGAGACCAAACCCTTGATGCTACGTATAAAACTTTTCAAGAAAAAGTAGATGTGATGATGAAAGCGAAAGGATTTACAAACAAAAACTGGGAGACCAAATTTTTTCCGGGAGAAAATCATTCCGAACTAGCTTGGGCAAAAAGACTAGATATCCCTCTTTTGTTTTTATTAAAAAAATAATAGTTTTTTTTATATAAAACCAATAGATTAGAGAAAGGATATAAAATATCAACAAATGAAGTTACAGTATTATTTCCTCAGCGAGTTTTAGAATGTACTAACTATTAATATCGAAATTCCCAAAAACTATTTTTTATACTTTTAAAAGAATCTCAAATTGATTTTTACCTATAACATAGGTCCATCCCTATCGCTAAAGCTTCCTGCTTCATTGCCTTAGGTTTGCTAATTCGACTTATCTTTTTTTCTTATATGTTTTAGTTTTGTGGCTGAGTTCATAATTTCAAGATAATAAATTCCTTAAAATCTCTGTTTTGAATAAACAAGTCCTCACCTATTGGTATAGAATTCCCTTAGTTCGGTACGGTACAATCAACTTTATTTACTGTGCATTAAACAATAACACAATTTTTCAGACAATAATATTAAGAAGTATAGTACGAAACAATTGCCAACTATGACAACTAATAACGGGCTTTATTATTGAAAGAATCTCGGCAAGCCTATTTATCACTTGGAGACAAAAAGAAAAGCTAAGTCGATTTAAATTCTTTTCAAGAATCTTTATCCACGCAGAATGCAAATTCATTTTTGTTTATAACACTAAACAATTGAAAATGCGTTACCTAATATTAGAACAACCGACTAACCGTTACAATGTGGTGCTTTTGCTGTATAAAGCAACATCTTTGAGAGTCCTTACATCTTATAAATTTTTCTCCTTTCATTGAGTAACGACTAAAGCAAGATCGTTTTGCGAATATCGATCTTCTGCCCACCATTTGCATTACTTTAAAAATGTGGTGGTAAATTTGTGCTTTTCTGTCCATAGTATGAGATAACCTAGCAAATTTTTTATTTTTTAAGCTGAAATACTTAAATCAGATAAGTTTTTAACTCACATAAAAATAATTTAATTATAGCTGTATTTTTCTTAAAAAGACTCCATTAGCTACCTCCGTTTGTGTGTTGAAACTTTTTTAAAACAATAATCTATCTCCGACTTTTAAATAAACGTTTATATAGATTTTTTTTTTCAACAAATCTGCCATAACCATAATTATACCCCCAATTATAACCGTTAGTCATATTAATATCATTAATCACATATCCCATATTTTTGAGTTTCTTCTCATCATTAAGTTTTTTGGAATAAGATAATAATTTTTTTTCTGTCATCCCTGAACGCACTACATATAGCGTAGTATCGGCATATTTGGAAATAATCAGGGCGTCTGACACTAATAATGTTGGTGGTGTATCAAAGATAATAATGTCGTAGACTTCCTTCGCTTCATTTATAAACATATTAAATTTCCGATTAGATAATAAAAGGATTGGGTTAGGCGGAATATCTCCAGACAATAAAACATCAAAAGAGAACTCTTTTGTATTATTTTTACATATTAAATCTTGCCAACGTAAAGAAACATTATGCAAATAATTGGAAAGTCCCTTATTGTTCTTAACCTGGTCTAGATGCTTATGTAATTGGGGATTTCTTAAATCAGTACCAACAAGTAGTATTTTTTTGCCTAACTGGCCTAGGGCCACTGCTAAATTATAAGAAACAAACGTTTTTCCCTCCCCTTTAATAGATGAAGTGACAAAAAAGATTTTTCCTAATTTATTGTTTTCGTTAAATGGAGGAATTAATTCATTATATGGAGTTATAAATTCAGCATTGTGAGCTAATGTTCTAAAAGCCTCAACAATTTCTAAATTGGTTTCAATATTTTCTTCTTTATTTTCTGATGTTGGCACTTCTCCTATAACAGGAATTTCATGAGTAATACTTTCAATATCATTTACATTATATATCTTATCATCATATCGAAAAATAAAATATAAAATAACAAACGGAAAGACTACTCCTAAAAATAAAGCAATAAAAATGAGGAATGTGGTTTTAGGGTAAATAGGGACATTGTTAGTTATCGCATAATCTATGATTTTGGTATTTGGTGTAACAACAGCAAGATTAATAGCAGCTTCCTCTCTTTTTTGAAGAAGTAATAAATATAAATTTTCTTTAAGATTTTGCTGACGCTCTATATGTCTCAACACCTTTTCTTTTTCTGGCAAAGAAGAAAAATTATTATTTGCTACTCTTTGAGCTAATTCTATCTGATTACGAGAAGTTTCTAATTGTTGTTTAAAACCCTTTACTGAATTCTCAATATTTTTTTTTTGCTTTTTAATGGAATTAACCAGGACTTGAACAGTTGGATTATTATCACCTGCTCCCAGGAGCATTTTCTGATATTGGAGCACTGTTGTATTAAACAGCCCTATTAATTCATTAATAGTCGTACTTTGAATCCCTATATCTGCAGGCAAAAGATCAAAACCAACTTCCCTGTCGAGGTTATCCCGTAGAAGCTGCACTAATAACAATTGAGATTCCACATCAAAGAGAGTTTGTTCGTTGGTGGATTTAGTTTTTATACTCAGTCCGGCATCTTCTTGAATAAAACTTAAATTATTGCTTTTTTTATATTCTTTTTTTTCTATCTCAATAGCATTTAGATCTTCTTTTAAAAAAAGAAAACGATTGTCTACAAAATCAATAGTTCTCCGCGAAACTTGTTGAATATCTTTAATTCCGTCTTCTTCAAACACTTTAATTAAATTATTGAGAATAATCTGCGCATGCTTCCCGTCAGAACTTTTTAAAATCAAAGAAATAATATCACTATCTTTTCTCATAGATGTAACCTGTATGTCGTTGCTTAGTTCAAGTGCGGCCATTCCAACTGGCTTTAAAACTATTTCGTAATTACTATCTATAAATGAATTAATATCAACATCAGCAGAGGGCTGAATTATAATCGGAAAATGAAGCACAGCCGTATTTAAACAATATCCTTTCGTTTGTAAAGATTTTCCTGATTCTTTATTTAATATAGTATATCCTGTTTTGGTGATGCTAACATCAAACTTTAAAATACCAGACAAGCTATCTTCTGGCAATGCATAACTGATCACAAAGGGAGGATTAAAATCTGTCTTCGAATTTATTTTTGCTTTTGAAATGTAAACGACATTTAATTTTAAATTTTGAACAACTTGTTCCAAGAGACGATTTGATTTAAAAAGAGCAATTTCATTTTCGAGATTGATTGTTGATTTGTTTAATACTTTAGATATATCCAAGGAAAAATTAGCGTTTTTTTTATCATCTAGCAGCTTAACTTTAGCTTCCGTTACATATATGACATCTGCATAACGTAAGTATGTAAATACAATTATAAGAGAAATAATAATTGAATATAAAAACCAAGGCCAATACTCTAAATATTTTTTGAACGAATCTATTAAATTTATAGGGGTCCTTTCGTTTTCGTTATAGTTATAATTTACAAAACTATTTTTTCTTGAATCCTTACTCATGTCAATATTATCGGGTTAACAAAATAACAGTACTTAATATTAATGATGCAATCGTCAAAATGGTTGCTGCATTTCCTATATAGCCGGCGGTTTTTACCTTCGAATTATTTGGGTTTATTATTAATATATCATTTTGTCTGATGCTATAATCAGGATCATCGATCCACTGAGTTGTAGTAAGATCAATATGTTTAATAGTTCGCACACCTTCCGACTCTCTGATTAATATAATATCTTTTCTTTTCCCATTGATAGTCAAATCACCTGCATATCCTAAAGCCTGAGGTACCGTAAGACGCTGTTCCGTAAAAGAGTAAGTCCCTGGTTTATGTACTTCCCCCAAAACGGTTACCTTTGCATTTAAAAGACGAATACTTACCGTTGGTTCTATTAAATGACCTCCGCACTCCAATATCTTTTTTAACTCCTGCTCAAGCATAGAAATAGTTTTATTTACTACCGTGATAGTACCTAATACCGGGAATATTATCGTCCCTTGATTCGATACTAGATAACCTTGCAATTTTATAGTCTCAATATTTGAAAAACTATTTCCGCCCAATTGCTGAATATTATAAGGGATAACGGTTTCAGGAACTTTCGCCCCAACTGTAATACTTAGTATATCACCAGGTTGTATCATAAAATTCACATATTTAACCGAGGCCGATTCATATAATATACTATCCTGAAAATACAAAACATCTTTTTTGGAGGCACAAGATTCTAAAAGAAGAATAAAGAGTACTATTGCGTATCTAAATTTGTTCATAATTTTTATTTTTTGTAGATAAATGAAATTGTAAAAGCCCATTTCAAAACTTATTAAATCGCAATAAGATGAAGAATCGGATTAAATGAATTTGTTTTTTTATTCGCAAAGGCTGAGATAATAATCGATGACACCATTCCAAACTATTTCTCACCCACCACTTAGGAGCTCTATGGACATAACCTGTATATACATCAAAACTTCCTCCTAATCCTTGATAAGTAGCCTGATGTTTTTTCTGCATTTCCACCATAAGTAATTCCTGCAATGGAGACCCCATCGCTACAAAAACTACATCCGGACGTTTCTCAATTATATCTTTTATGAGCTTTTCCTTCTCATTGTTATTTCTTAAAAAACCGTTTCTATAATTTAAAATCTCAATGCCCTTATATTCTTTCTTTAATTTCATAACCGTTGCTTCAATTACTTCCTTTTCACCACCAACCAAATAAAATGTTTTGCTGGAATGATAATGTTTAATTATGTCCAACCAAAGCTCACAGCCTGGAATTTTCATAACATTTTTATATCCTTTTTTACGAAGTGACCATACTGCGCCCATTCCGTCAGGATAGCCGACATTCTTGTTTATAATTGAACGACTTTTGCTTGTGGCGTGAAGGATCTTTTCAGCATTTACCGCAACCAAAATCTTACGATTAAAAATCGCATATTCTATAAGCTCGATTCTCGATTCTGGCGTATAGATATTAATGCCATTTATGAAACCTGATTTCATTTTTTTTATTATTTAAGCCTTACGTAGAGTCATTTGTCCTGTGCCAGGATTTAATGTAAGACTATATTATTTTAAATAAGTTTTAATATTCTCTTCAATATTGCTAGCTACCGCACTTGCTAAAAATCTATTAACTGAATATTTATGATTAAATAAAGCTGTCCTTCTTGTCTTGTTAGCACTAAGAATAAAACTCTCTAACTCACGTGCAAAGGAATTTGGTGACTCATCATCAATTAAGCTCCCCATATTTTTTGTATCGAAAAAATCATTTATCCCACCAATCGGTCTGGTAATTACCGGCAAACCAAATACCAATGCTTCCAACACAGAGGTAGGCATTCCTTCACCATGTGTAGTAGGTAAAATATAAATATCCGATTTACAATATTCATTGGCTACATCCATCCCATAGAGTGCACCTGTAAAGCAAATATCTTTAACACGCTTATCAATAGCATATTGCTTTGCTTGCTCTAAATAACTACCAAACCCAACAATGGTAAGCGTTAGCCAATTGTATTTTTCCTTTAAAATACTAAATGCATCTATTGCAATTAGCACTCCTTTTTCCTTCTCAATTCTTGCTAAAAAAAGAATGTTTTTTATGTCGCCAATTCTTTTTTTTATATCAAAGTTTTTTAGTAATTTATCGTCCACTTTAGTAGTGGTCAGTAAGATTGTTGTACTGATTCCTATATCCAATAATTGTTTTTTGAATGAGCAGGCTAATACATAAATAAAAATAGACTTATTATAAACCCACCTAAAAGGTACGGGGCGACGTGTAAGAACTTTATAATATTGTTCATCCCAGCCATGAATAAAAGTCACGACTTTTATACCCAAAGCATTTGCTATCAATAAATAGATTCCATCTCTAATAATTTGATATCTCCTAAGTGAAGGATTAATAATTACGACGTCAGGTCTATTAAAGATTAATTTTACAGCATACTTAATTAAATCATAAAAAAACGTAAGAAAGGCAGGAATGCTTTCTCTTTTTCCATAAAATTCGTATGTAACAGTACTGCTCCAAAAATCTTTTAAACCTATATAATGATTCACAACACCACCAAGAAGTTTTGGATGGGGAGAAATAATTAAGATGATATTTTTCATTTTTTTCATAAATTTGAGTTGTAGATAAGAATTGAAAAAGCTTTAAAAAACAGCAGTACCATATTTTGATCGAATAATAAAATAGATTTAAAATAATTAATATCTATTAAAGTCATACAATTGAACTCCATCTAACTTATTTCTAAACACAATTCCTAAGAACCACATATAAGAAATTGAAATAGCGCCTAAAATCGATGTTTCAAAAGAATAGGTATAATAATCAATGAGTACTATAATTAAAATCAAAAGGCTTAAAAGATAGAAATGTTTGTTCCGCCCATCATTTGCCTTTTTTTTGTGTTGAACCACTATTCTGAATAAATTAATAAATATGGAAGTGTAGAAAAACAAACCTAAAAATCCTATCTGCAAAAGCATTTGAAGAAATCCTGTTCGTGCGCCATAACCAACCCCGTATAAAGATTCGGTAATCTCATCAGTGGTTTTATCCCTTACATCAATATTGAAGCCTGATTTCACTAAATGTCCAGCCCCAAATCCAAATAAGGCATTATACTCCTCTCCGGATAACAGTAGTTTTACCACATAACCTGGCGCTTCAGCTCTTCCAATATTTTCTTGCACAAATCCACCGGAATTATATTCCTGAGAATATTCTATAACATAAGTAAAATCAAATGTACCCCAAATTTTATTTTCCGGATTTAGTGATGGGATAACCCTTGCAGAAACATAAAACAATATGCAAATCGAAACTACAGCCACCAATAGTTTTCTCCCGACGTTAATTCCTTCTTTTTTGAATTTAATCATTAAAAAATAAAGGGAAACTATATAAATCAATGGAAAGTAAGCAATTGTAGCTCTTTTTCCACCTGTTAATGAAAAAAATATAAAGCCCAAAGCACCCCACAAATATTTTATTTTTGAAGTTATGAAATAACCCGATATACAGTAAGATCCTCCTAAAAGAGCAATTATTGTAGTGATACTTCCACCTCTATTAGAAATAGTACCAATAAACTCCTCTGCAATACTCCCCAGTACTACAACTTTTATTAATCCGGCAAATATCTGAGAAACATACAAATAGACGATAAGCTTAGTCAATAAGCTAACCTGCCTTATTGAAAAAGTAGTATTAATTATAATATAAAAAAACACAATAGCCGGCAAATACTCTCTAAAAAAAAGCAAAAGCTGAATTACCTCCAAATTATTTAAAACACAGGACGAAATAGAAACAAAAATAAATCCAGATAAATACCATAAGGAAGGGAATCTATATATTTTTTTTCTTTCTAAAAAAAAAACATCAAAAAACAATAGTAAAACCAGAAACTCCATCATAATTTTAGACACCAATGGTGATACTCCCATTAGATCTAAGGATCCCCTTGAAAACGCAACAAAAAACAAAACTCCGTAAATTATATCCCTGTCTGTCTTATAGTGTTTAAAGAACCATATAATTACGGGGATTACAGCTAGAAAACAAAGTATCATTAAAGGATTCTCTACTACAATAAAGTGCACTACATTCATCATTACCTTTTTTTAGAGTATCATCTAATTTTTTTATACATAAATGTGATTTTTTTCGGAAAAAAGAAAAAAAAGCCTATCCAGATTAAAATATCAAATAAGAACTGATATAGTAATCTCTCCATAAAATATCGTATTTTTTTAATATCAGCTTTAATGGTAAACGTATGTACTAGTGCTCTGCTTAATAAAATCAATATGTATAGTACCAAAACAGTGACTGACTTATAAAAAAGTAATGCCAGCATTAAAAAAATTGCGCTGTAATCTGCTCTAACAAACCTCTTGACAACATAAACGTCAAATAAATGAACTCTAAAAATCACGCCTGGATAAAGCCCATAACCTGCGAGAATCATATTCCACATTCTTATTTCATTTCTATAATCTATCGTATGATGTAAACATATAAGATGTGGTATTCTTACGATTTTTATTTTTATTTTCCTTAATCGAATCGTTAAATCTAAATCTTCATTTATTTTAAATTTGGTACGCATCCCACCTACTTCAACCCACTTTTTTTTCGTTATGAGATAAATACCACCATTTTGCTTTAGCTCCTGTATTTCAGTTGGAATACAATTGATATAAGTTCTGGGTGATTTTCCGATAAAAGTCCCTGCATTGTCATAAAAACAATCATCTATATGACCTGTTATATATTCTGATATTAATTGTTTTTTTTCATTAAGAATGTAATTAAAAAAATCTGACTGGATCTCCATATCTCCATCAACAAAAAAAAGGACATCCCCTTTAGATTCATTTGCTCCGACATTTCTTGCAACTGCTGCATTACATGAACCAACAATTTTAAATATTCTAATTTCCGGATAAACTAACGCTACCTCGATGCTGTTATCCGAAGAATTTGAATCCATATAAATCACTTCAAATTCGATTGAACTACTGGCAATTAAACCAGAGATACTTTTTAAACATTTTTCAAGTCTCCATCCTTCATTTTTACCGATAACTATAATACTAATCATTTACTTAAGATTATCTGATAAAAACTTAATTGACTCTTCTCTTTCCTTTTCCAATATCAAATTCACTTTATCCCAATCTATCTTTTTTATCGACAAGTCATAATTGATTTTCTCGAAATCTAATATAAGTCTCTCCTTAAGATCAAATTTATCAAGTAAGGACTCAAATCTCGCAACGCCTCTTTTTGTATTTCCTACAGCTATAAAAGGCTTATTAAACAGAATTGAAAACACACAACCATGAAATGAATCTGTAATTATAAATTCAGCATCACAAAAACCTTTAAGCCACTTTGTTACAGAAGGAAAAACTTCCTCTTTTATAGTCTGTCTCGCCCTTTTGCCAGATCTTGTTTTGGGTAGTATCGAAAAATGAACAAGGTTAATTTTTTGACTTAATTCTTCTATATAATTGCTTTTAATTTTTGAATCATCTAAAAAATATGACATCAATGAGCCATCGCTAGTTTGCTCCCCCTCCTTCAATATAAGCTGTTTATAAACCTTTACATCTAATAACATAGTTGGATCTAAAACCTGGATCGCATCGACATTTAAATATTCCTTGCATAAATTAATGCCAGAAGCTTCTCTTACAGAGATAGCGTTAAAATTACCGGCAAGTTTTGAAATTAATTTCGTCTTATTTTTATCAACATCCCAGTTCGAGGTACCGAAAGAGGCTGCATAAGAAATTTTTTTCACATCCTTAAATGAAAGTGCAAAATCTAAAAAATAATTCGTTATACAGGGAGAATATGCCTGTCTCCAAACCTGATCACTTCCTACGACAAATGCCTTAAAACCAAAAGATTTCAATTTAATCATGCTGTCGGTATCATATATTTCATTTGTAATTGGAAAAATATATTTAGATTTAAAATCACATATTCTACTATAAATTCGATTGTATTCTTTCCCATCCAGAGGTAACTGAACAACTTTTGTAGTTGATATATACCTATAAAAAATATTTTTTACTGCTGTTTTAAATTTAGCTTTTACTCCGGGTTTCGGATACATTCTATTTATTATGAAAGGATTGTGTCCTAAATCTTTTAACTTTTGTTGTAAGGCAAAAGCTTGTAATATTCCCCCATAATTATTAAGCAAAGGCTGAGTCAGTATTCCAAGTTTCATAGTAATAAACATTATTATTGTTGTTAATTATATCCAATTGTAAAAGGAACTCCCTAAATTCTATATTCTTTCAAAAATTTCATTAAAATCTCTTCTTTGAGATAATGTCACATTAAAATTCGCTGCTGCTATACCAATAGGAATCATACAAATAATTTTTTCTGATTTTTGAATTTTTATAATTTTAAAAAGTTTATTCTCCGCTTTAAATGTTTTCCCCCAGTTAGCAGGACAATGTGCAATGCGATAATAATGCAGTGAGTATAGCAAATTCATTAAAAAAATACCACCATCTATATAAAATTGATTTCGTTCCCCTACTGAAAAAAAATAATTTCTGTTTGCTGTAACTATTAATAATTGTCGTACATTTTTTGTATGCCCCGTGAAGCCATTCTGAATAGTCAGTACCTTATCAATTTTAACCTGGTCTTCAAGTAAATAAACCTTAGAAGTTTGTCTGTTACAAACCGACGGAGCCGTTAACGCTAAAGAGATTGCTTTTTCAATTACTTTTAAATCTATAAGTTCTCCGGTGAAATCTCTCACACTCCTTCTTGAAGAGGAAAAATCGAAAAAATTATTCTCATTAAACCTGTAAAATTCATCATTATTATAGCTTATGGTGCTACTGAAAGATTCATTATAGTTAGTCAACAATATTTTTTTATAGAAGCAATATTGATTTGAATTAAAATAGTCCAGAATATTTTCCTGTAGTTTTATATGTAATTCATAATACTCACACATTATTTGATAAGCAACCCGTATCTGAGTTAAACTGGATTTCTCAATTATCATTTTATCATGTAAGAATATATGCAAATTCTTAACTCTTTCCTGGGCAAAACGAGCCTTACGATTTTTATACAAAAATCCTTTTTCAATTGAATGATAATTTAAAATGACCTTAGCTTCTTTTTTATTGAAATTTTCGATTTTAAAAACATTCGAATGATTATAATACAATCGGCAATCAATAATAAAATTCAATAGCAAATCCTTAAAATTAATGATATATAAAATAATATTGATTCCA
Source organism: Flavobacterium sp. LAR06 (assembly GCF_041946075.1). NCBI lineage: Bacteria > Pseudomonadati > Bacteroidota > Flavobacteriia > Flavobacteriales > Flavobacteriaceae > Flavobacterium > Flavobacterium sp. LAR06. The sequence continues at coordinate 39,426 of NZ_JAUTYT010000020.1, forward strand.
AATATTTGCTTTATTATTTTTCTTAAGATTTTCATTGTATGTATATATATATTTAATAATATGAGTACTTCTTGTTTTTCTAAACCTACCGCATAAATTGATAAAACGCTTACACTAATTAAAAAGCCAGACTTTATAATGAATAGCATTAACAGATTTTCATTGCATAGAAAGTGAAAAAAAATAATTGATGATATATTAACTAGCACAGTAACTCTTATAATTTTAAAAAGGACACTTTTTAAGAAAAAAGAAATATTAAAATTCAATACGTTTTTCAGAAAAAATAAACGAAAAATCAGAGAGACGATGTTAATACAAATTATCACATAAAATACACTAGCGGGTTGCTTGAATATCTTAAGAAAAAAATAGGCCATTGGCAGGCAAAGAAACACTAGCGATCCGATAACAATTTGATACCACTTGATATTACCGGCTGCCTGGGAACCTGTCATTAGTGGTCCGGAAATACAATCAATTAACAGGCCAACCAATGAGAGTACTACAAACATTGATGTATATGGAGGAGGGTTCTCTAGCCACATCTTCAGGATATAATCTATATTATATATGACAGGTAAAGCGATGATAAAGATCAAAAAATAAGAGAACTTTGCACTCTGAAAAATTAGTCTTTTACTCTGTTCAATATTACCCTGCGCATAATTTTTAATAATTTGCGGATTCACTGCCAGCTGAAAATTTGAAACAAATTGCCCAACGGCGCTTTGTACCTGGAGTGTAATCCCATAAGCGGCATTTACGGCCGTTCCAAAAAACAGATTAAGAATAATATTTATGCCCTGTCCCCTTGCCACTGCTGCAATACTTCCAAATAAGCTCCAACCGGAATAAGTAATTAATTTTTCATATAAATCCTTCTCAAAATAAAACTCATACTTTGTTTCCAAATATTTTTTTTTGCAATAACTTATATGAATGATACTTGTGATGAAAGCCACAAAAAAAAGTAAACCGCTATACAATATCAATTTATCATATGAAAATAAAACCAATAAATAAGCTATTATTAATTTTAAAACAACTTCCATAAAACTCATTATAGCATAAATCTGCATTTTTTCCCGACCAACAAGTAATGCATCATAAGGGACTTGTATAATACCTATAAAAAAAGTAAATACAGAAAAATGATAAACCCAGTTGGCGCTTATGACTCTCTCCAGGGGTAAATTAATCTTATTATTAATAAACCATACTCCCAAAGTCTCTGCCAATAGTAAAATTAAAACACCAATAAGTAAATGTATATTCAATGTTGCATTGAAAGTTTTTTTTAGTTGCTCTGCATCATTTCTGCCTATATCAAACGATAAAAATCGCTGTGTAGCAGAAGTCATTGCACTATTAAAAAAACTAAACAAAGTTATAACTCCCCCTACAATACTATAAACTCCGTAATCTTTAACCCCTAGTGTATGTAAAATTACTCTGGAAGTATAAAGAATAATTCCCATTGTGAAAAACATTCTTATATAAAGGAATACAGTGTTTCTTGCTATTACCCTTGAATTCAATGTGTAAGTTTTAATTTTATTCTGGTTATTTGTTTTTATGCCTTCGCTTTTTATGCCTTAACCTTTTAAGGTCCCACAAAAATCCAAAACCACTTTATCCTTTACTATTTCAATTCCCTTAAACTCCCTATGATCTACCAGAAATACAATTATATCTGCCAGAGAAACTGCTTCCTTATAGTTGGTAAGTTTAAAAATATTGTGTTCCATAATATTTGGCTCTACAATAAAATATTGTCCATTATTATCATTTTGCAATACCTTTTGCACAATATACTTAGCTGGCGATTCTCTCAAATCATTTATATTGGGTTTAAATGCTAGCCCCATAAATGCAATACTGGCTTTTCTTCCGTACTTTAATTCAAATTCTAATTTAGTAGATTGGATTTTCTCCGCACACCAAAAAGATTTAAAATTATTAATCTGTCGGGCCGTATTTATTATTTTTGATTCCAGCGGATATTCGGATACTAGAAAATAAGGATCAACTGCAATACAATGGCCTCCTACTCCCGACCCTGGCTGTAAAATATTTACCCGTGGATGCTCATTTGCCAATGCTATTAATTCCCACACATTTATATCAGCTTTATCACAAATCAATGACAATTCATTTGCAAAAGCAATTTGCACATCACGTGATGAATTTTCAACTAATTTGCACATTTCAGCTGTTCTGGCATTAGTTGAATGTAATTTTCCCTTGACAAATAGTGAATAAAAGGCGATGACTTTTGCTGTTGACTTTCGATCTATACCCCCAATAACTCTATCATTGTGCACTAATTCATGCATTATATTTCCCGGTAATACGCGTTCAGGACAGTAAGCAATATAGATATGCCCATCTAATTCTGGTCTCTGGCTATAAATTAAATCCCTCATTTTTTCGGTTGTCCCAATTGGTGATGTGGACTCAATAACATATATGTCTCCCTTTTTCAGAAAAGGAATTATATTATTTGTAGCAATCTCAATAAAGGAAATATCCGGTTCATTTCTATCTTTAAAAGGTGTAGGAACTACCACTAAATATATGCTTGCCTCTGCCATAGTTGTTGAAGCCTTAAGAAATCCATTTTTTACAACATGAGCAACCGCGGTATCCAGGTCGGGTTCTACAATATGAATTTTGCCTTTATTTACAGTATTGACAATTATTGGATTAACATCTACACCCAAGACATTGATTTTTTGTGATGCTATTAATGCAGCGGTTGGTAAACCTATATACCCCAGACCTATCGTTACAACTTTAGGGGGATATCTAACTTCTAGTTGATTCATCTATGTTATTTTTCTTTAAATACATTTTTATTTCCACCTGTTATATTTTAGCTATAAATTGTACAATTTTATAACTAGCATTACCATCGCCGTATGGATTATGTAATGCACTGATGGTTTCATATCGTTCCTTGTTATTTAAAAGGTCCAAAGTTTCATTTACAATTAACTCGGTATTTGTTCCTACCAGTATAACCGTTCCGGCCCCAACAGCTTCGGGGCGCTCGGTAGTATCCCGTGTCACCAAAACTGGTTTTCCTAAACTTGGAGCTTCTTCCTGTACACCTCCACTATCTGTAATAATCAATTTCGATCGATTCATCATCCAGATAAAATCCTCATAAGCTAAAGGATTAATAAGCAAAATATTAGGGACACCAGATAAAATTCGAATAACAGGTCCCTGTACATTTGGATTCAAATGCACCGGATAAACTACAATTCGCTGCAAATTATCCTTTGCAATAGCTTTTAATGCTTCACATATTCGAATAACTCCCTGCCCATGGTTTTCCCGGCGATGTCCTGTGACAAGAATCATTTCTTTATTGCCAAGTTTTTTCTTTAGCTTTCTAATTAAATCACTAGGTTTGAAATTCACTTTGTCAATACATTTCAGTAAAGCATCTATTACTGTATTTCCAGTAATTACAATCGAATCTGCAGCTATGTTTTCATTTATTAAATTCTGCTTAGCTATTGCTGTAGGTGCAAAATGATAATCACATAAACGACTAATTAATTGTCTGTTTATTTCTTCTGGAAACGGTGATCTTTTATTATTAGTCCTTAATCCAGCCTCAACATGACATACTTTAGACCCACTATAAAAAGAGGCTAAACTTGCCGCCATTGCAGTTGTAGTATCACCATGTACAAAAACATAATCGGGCTGAAATTTTTCCAAAATAGGTTTCATACTGGCAGTAATGGCAGCTGTCAAACCATACAAATCCTGATCTGGCGACATTAAATCAAAATCATAATCAGGTTGGATATCAAAAAAATGCAATACCTGATCTAACATCTCCCTGTGCTGTGCTGTAACACATACTTTACTCTTAAATAAATTAGAATACTGCCGAAATTCTTTTATCAATGGAGCCATTTTAATTGCTTCAGGTCTGGTACCAAAAACAATGAGTACTTTTATCATATATCTTTCCTTTACTTATTAGGATTAATTCAAATTATATATCCTCTTTCTTAATGTAATAGGAATATACAGGATAAAGGAAATAAGGGCTATTAAAACTAAACCAATATTTATATTTAAGCTTTGCAATAAAAACGCACTTATAATTACAGTTAAGAACAGGCATGCAATAACAATGGTCGATTTTATATGGGTAAAACCCGAATCTAAAAAATAGTGATGAAGATGGTTGCGATCTGGTTTAAAAGGATTTTTTCCATTTCTAATTCTAATAATAAAAACTCTTAAAGTATCCGTAACAGGCAAAGAAAGAAGTGCCAGAATAAAAACAGGGCCATTACTTAAAGAAAATGGAATACCCAAAGTCCTATTTACCGTTAAAAACCTTACCGATTGATATATTATAATAAAACCAATTACCATAGTACCTGTATCGCCCATGAAAATTTTTCGCGTTCGCGAAACATTAAATTTAAGAAAAGCAATTAATGAGCCTATCAATGAGAAGGAAACCAGCACCTGCCTAAACTGTTGATTAATTAAAAAATAAAAGCCGAAAAAGATAAATATTATTAAAGCAACTGTACCTGCTAAACCATCAATACCATCAATCAAATTGTAAGCATTAATAACTAAAATAAAGACAAAAAAAGTAAAACTTATGGACACAACATACGGAAGTTCGTATATCCCCAAAATACCATCAAAACTACTAATGCGGATATCTGAAAATATTATGACAACACTTGCCGCTAAAAGTTGTGATGCAAGTTTATTTAAAGGCGAAATTACCAATAAGTCATCTTTGATTCCAGTAAAAAACAAAATCAGAAGGGCAGCCATCAAATCTAATAATGTTTTTATCACCATATATTTAACTAAAATCGAGCCTATGAATGATAAGGTCAACGCAAATCCAAAAAAAATACCAATCCCGCCAAGTGTAGGTGTTTTAAAAATATGTGAACTCCTTTTTTCTGGCAATTTGGATAATTTTTTAATATAACATAAATAAATAATCACCGGATATAACTTATACGACACCAAAAATGAAAAAAGAACAATAATAAAAGCACCCAAAAAATAGCTATCCTGAAGAAATGTTATTACTTGCATAAGAATTTATTTTTAAAATAGAAAAGAAATAGAAAAATATAACAAAACAGAGTTTTACAGCTATTACATGCTAGCGCAGGAATTAAAAAACACTGTAAAAACCATTTTTCCACAACATAAGCGTTAGGATCATGATCATTTTACCTCAACAATGATTAAATAAAGTATAATGCAATATTAGTCAATAATCGATCTATAAATCCTTTCAACAAGACAAACAATTATTACAATAAGACTTACTAAACTAACGGCAGATTTACTAAAATAATTGATTGTTTATAAATTAATTTAAGCCCTGTATTTAAATACATATGCAAGAATCAACAATGCTTTCGAAGAAAAAAAATCAGCAAACGTTTTAATGTTCAAATGCCTATTTGATAGAAGTTCGAAAATCAAGCGATCTGCCTTATATAAAAACACTCCTAAAAAAGCATTTAATTTTAATTATAATTAACAGGAAAAACATCTTAATTACTTCAAAGTTGTGAATTCAAGGTTAATTAGTAATACTCATAGCATGCCAGTAAAGCGTTTAGCACCATCTGGTCTGGAAGTATATGCAGGTATTGGAACATTCAGACTTGCTTGTTCGAATGCTGCAGTAGCAATCTCAAGTATTAATTTAGGGGCCATAAATACTTTAGCTCATGAGCCTGGCCGTCTTAGGTGCACATGATAATAACCTGGTACCGGAATAAATGGTGGTGGATTTTTGGAAACTGGTATCAAGAATTTATGACACAAAAACAATGACAACTTCTTTTACATGTCATATGCATCATGGCAGTGGGGGTAATAGTACACCCATTAGAGCTAATTTAGTGCTTTAAATATTAATTATTCTAAAAAGAAACACAGTTCGTGATTAAATCATGATAACTAAAAAGCAGCTGTCTTTACAACTGGCCCAGCTACCTTTATTCACAATTAGAACTCAACATAATGTGCTAGGAGTAACTTAGAATTAAAGGATCCAACATTTTATCTCGAGCAACTGTCAGTCTTACCTCCTTTTCGATTATTTTTTTGTATACTTCCCTGTGTTGTTGTAATTCCCGATGAATATAATACAAACCAGGCTCACAAGCTGTATCTTACAAGGTCATTTAAGTTTCTGTTTTAAGTTTTTAATTTTACTGACTCCAAAAGCTTTTATGAATCATTATTAATCATCAAATTACAAAAGAAGTTAAACCTAAAAAGAAAATAACGGCAATAAAGCAATAACTCCGGTACACATAATGCCAGGATTTGTATTTAATAGTGTTCGCAAGTACAAAAATAACTGATATTAACTATCGATATTAATCTACAAAAAATTACACTCTCTTTTTGGCTAGGTCTTCTCCTGGTTTTCTTTTAAAAACTTCGAAATAATTTGCCTTAAATACATCTAACTTGTTATAATTTAGTTCGTCAAGTATTTCAGTTAGTGATTTATAGTCTCCGCTAATTAACATTTTGTTTGCAAGAACCATCTTTTCTTTAATAAATATCTTTTTTGGCGTATTTTGAAATTGTTTTTTGAATAGAAATTTGAATTTTGTCTGTGACATACCTGCCATTTTTGATAATACATCTATGGAGGGAAATTGATTATATAAATTCTCTATGAGATATTCCCTCACTTTTAATAGTCTTTCTGACTCGTACTGTTTGCGGGAACTTTTTATTAAACCTGCTTCTTTGGAGAATCTATTTAAAAAAACCCCCAATAATTGCAATGTTGTTCCCTTGATACAAGCCTTAAAAGAATCTTCAAAAATTGATTTCTCCTTAATAGATAGTAACAGCAAAATACTACTGGCATCGATCTTATCAAAATAGCACTTCTTTCTTAAATTAGTAAATGATATTCTTAACTTTTTTTTATCGATCATATTATTAATAAATTCATTCATCAATTTTCTATCAATAAAAATTCGAAGTGCAAACGTTCTTCCGATAGATGGCTTAAAAAAACTTGACGGCTGGTTATCTAAAATAATAAAACCTAAATTTATACTATATCCAATATTATTATCCATATTATTAAAAGTAATCACATTATAGTTATCGCTAATATCATAATGAAATATATACCTTTGAGTATCTTCCTTAAATCTTTCAATAATCATGGGGCTAGTTAATTCAAAATCCATCAACAATACACTTATACCCGGGATTACTTCACTATAAAATGCATATCCTGTGCCAAATTCAGCAGGAACTTGAGTGATATTTTCATTAATAATTTTAGCATTCATATTTTCCGACACCTGCTCTTGCCAATGCGGAAGACAATAGAAGTCTTTTTTTTTATACATATCCCATATTTTTTTATCAAAGACATTTGAAGGCAACCAAAACTTTTTAAATTACATATAAAATACACTAATTACAAAATTGAGGCAATAACTAATACTAATCGGTAAGCAGCTACTCTATTTAAATTTAATTATTAAAGACAATAATATCAGCAAGTTAAGCACGCTATTAGTTTCATTTTTAAAACAAACCCTGTAATGAATACTGCCTATAAATATATTATTTTATAAATGTATAAAATTTAATTCTCCATTAAAAAGGTTTAAGCAGCATTTAATTTAATAATTTTGTCATACCCCTGAACCTTTGAAAAATAACTGCCACACTAAAAACAAGATTACACTTTCAATGATAACATTCTTATTAGTACTTAACTCTATCTCCCAACAAATCGCTGTAAACAGAATTCTTACTTTTTACTCTTCTTAACTTTTCAAATAAATAGCCCTTTTAAAAAATACCTCAATAGATTATTGTTAAAAAGATTAATTCTTAGAGCCGGTGGCTGAATATCTTCATCCTGTCTCCAACTTAACCATCATAGACAGCCAATATATTTCCCTCTAAATAAAACGCTACTAACAATGTTAACGCTATAGCACTATAAGGCATTTTATTTTACCTTCCCTCCCTCTAAAGCCACTTCATCGATTTCAGCTTTTAAATTGATTTTATAAGCGCGTTACTTCTATAAATTGTAAACTTCCGGTAGTGAAATGATATGTTTTGTCAATATTTACCCTATACTAAAATATTTTGTTTGATTCTTAACATCATTTCATCTGTCTAATTTCCAACAACTTAGATATTCTTAATAGTTTCCTCGCTGACATCCTCTCGATTAAAAGCAACCAGATCCTTTTTATTCTTTTCAGTAAAACAAGAGTTGGATTTATGCACTAAACAAACATTTAACAAACCTACAACTTTGACCTATAAATTTAAAAATCAACACATTAACACAACAAAGATAAAAAAAAGGATTAAATATCTTTTATATAAAAAATAGATTAATTCACAACAAACTTAAGTTATACCAAACAGAGTCCTCAAATTTTCTAGATAAAAGGCTCTTTAAACACTATAACTTAATTACTTGACACTAAGCCCAGTTTTTATGTTATGATCGTGGTGCTCATCAAACCGGACAATTTGCGTTGTTTCGGCTACATAAGTGGTTGCTTGTGTGAATCCTATTCATCAATCTTTATTTAGGATATTACAAAATAATATCAATAGTCTTTGATGATCGATTGCAACATCTTTTCACATGTGTACCTGTCCAAATCAATGTGAATTATTTTTTATCAAATATCTACACACATCCCCTGACCAATATTTAGACTAAAAATATTGGTTAAAACAAAAACCTTATTCCGCTTTTTATAGCAGAACAAGGATTTTATTTTAAATAACAGCTAACTCTTTAATCTACCTGAACAATTCCCGGTGGATTCCAGCTTCCGGAACCGGCTGGAAGAATTGAAGGCTGTTCTGTTTTTGGCCAATAAAGACGCATTACCAAATAAATCGTTCCATTGGGAGCCGGCAGCCAATTATTTTGTTTGTCCGCTCCGGGGCTATCTTTTTGAATGTATAATGTCAATGACCCATCTGCATTTTTTTTCATGTCAGGCAGCATTGGAGCGTTAATCAAATAACGGTTAATGGGATTCTTAATTAAAAACTGTGTTTTACCGTCATACATCGTAACCGACCAAAAAGCATTTACGGGAGGAAGCTGACCTGCCTTAAAAGTCATGGTATAATTGTGCTTGCTTCCATCTAAGGTTTGTCCGGTGACGTCCTCCCTTGTTATTGGGTACATTGCTTCAACAGCGTCATTGCCGTAAATACCTCCTTTTGCAGCAGCAGCACGTTTAAGCCAGTCACCGTTGTAAAAATCTTTACCTCCAAAAAAAGCAGCGATATTCCATCCGTTAATCTTTTTGGTACCCTCAACCAAATATTTTGAAACGGCAGCATCCCCTTCTTTCATAGCCAATAAAACCGCCGCTTTGTGCTCTACGGACAAATCCGAAAATTCAAACTTTTTATCAGGACCAAGCCCAATACTGGCAAGCCTCGCACGAATTTCCTTATCCTGCTTTGTTACAGGAATAAATGCCAGGGCTGCGTCCAGATATTGATAAAAATTGTCCTTGATTCCTGCGCTGGTGGCAGGAAGAAAATCAATTTTTTCAGCCGCAGCAGGAGCCGGCTGACCTAAAAACTTAGATAGTGGCTGTGCCTTATAACCCGACTGCACCTTAATAACGTTGGGCATATCGGCAGCATTGAATAGCTGTGTACGGAAAATCGTAAGTGCAAAAGGTGTACTTGATGTAAATATTTTTTTAATGCCTTTTGGAAGTGTCCCCTTCCAATCCGGCCCGACAACCAGATAATTTCCTGCCCCGATACCTGTGCTGCGATTACCAATGTAACCAAAATTATAGGTGTTCCCATCGGTTAGCATTACAGAGTAATACCGCTTTTTTTCAAAAGCCGGCACTGAGATCACCATTGGCTCTGCGCGTAAATCCAGCCAAAGTATGGAATACGGTGTATCACTGTTTGGTGATACAATAGCAGTATCTTCATAGGTGGCAACATGGGTCAGGTTTTTGATTTCATTGAAGGGGGCCTTAAATTGATCTGAATTTTTATTTACCGCATATTCCTGCATGATAGCATAATTCATAACGATGGGCAATCCATAAATAAAAGCTTCCTGGGCAATGGCTTTAGTCTCCGCAATATCGGGTACATTAATGCCGGCCAGTTTATCGGCTTGTTCAGCCTTATTAATTGGATCAGCTTTTTTGCAGGATTGAAATGCTGCACTGAATAGTAATCCTGTGATTGTAAGGCAGAGAAATTGGAAATGTCTTGTTTTCATAGTGATTGTATTTGATATTTAACATTAATTTAAAAGCAGTATTATTTAGAATAAAATTTTCTTAACTTAAATAATTCATTCAATTTTTATCTCGAATTTCAAGTTTTGGTTCATTTACGCAATTTTAAGTCTAATATAGTTTATTATTTTCTAGATACAGGACTCCATAACAAGATTTGATCTACCGCTTACCATACTTCAATCCTGTTTGAATTGTTTGAAGATACTTCAAAAATATACTAGTATTAAACACATCCTTATTAAACCTACTTTTTTAGATTATTTAATCCAATTATGGAAAATAGAGTCTTGAGGATATTTTTAACTTTGATTTTAAATTAGTAAGCCACCCTTAAAACACAAAATCAGATGATATTAATTCTTCTCTCTTTTTTGTCAAAACTATATTTGAGACTAACTTTTAAATAAGTTAGGACTATGTTTAGAAACTGAAACCAAATCGTACAACAGCTCCAAATGTATCCATATTATACATAAAACGATCATCCGCACTCCCTTTATCGTAATCCATGCCGATTGCCCGATAGCCGCCTGTAAGCTGAAAAAGTTTTGAAAATCTGTACCCCATATAAGCTTGTAGCTGCCATGCTAAATCCGATCCTATTCCGAATCCCCCAATATCTGCTCGTAGTTGGTAAATAAAACTATCTGACGGATCACTTTTAAAACGCACAATTACTATTGGGTCAACCCAGGATTCTGAAACAGATCCTTCTATTGTTGTACTACCTCCAACCATATTTCTTATTGCCTCAACATCCATATCGAAACAGTTTAACCTTAAACCAACACCAGTATCTAATTTAGGAAACAACCTGTGCATTGACGCAAATTCTAAAGCAAGTTGTTTTGCTCCCAGCTCCCCGCTTTGAATTATAGTTCCTGCTTTTACTCCTTGCTTTAAACTCATATAGAGCAGATCTGATGAAAAAGACCAGTTATCATGAGAAGCTTCCAAATATATCATGGCACCCATGTTGAGCTTATCGAAAATATCACTTGGATCTGCCTCAACCTTTACTTCCGGTAAAGTTGAAAAGGATGTTTTTCCACTCATATTTGGAAACATGACATAGGGCTCCAATATAAAATTCCATTTGTTTTGTATTTTTTCAGCTTGCTTTGGTATCCTTTGTTGAGCTATTAAACTAGTAGCAAACATTAAAACCAATAAAAGATATGGCTTAAATAATGGTATAAATTCAGTTTTCATAATAGTGATTTAAGTAATGATTGAGAAAAAACATCTTATCCTAACAGACCTCACTTAAGACGAAATATATTAGGAATATGCTTCAGAACTTCGATATTGATTAGAATTAGAAATCCAGTTTGCTACAAATTCTCTATTATCGAAGTGGCAATCCTATATTGGACAACAGCACCTAATAAAATGAGTTGAAAGATAATTTTTACTATTAATACGTAATTAGGTTTGCTATAATATATTTGATACCGTACAAAAAAAAGGTAGCAGTAAAAAAAGCACAGAATTATATATCTTATTTCAAAATCGAAATCATACTTATCGTTAATATAATTTTGCAAATATAAAAAAGGAAGTGACAAAATTAAAAAGAGCAACATTTCACCAATTTGAAAAGCATTAGAAACAAGTAATTCAGGAAGTGTATATTTTTTTTTGCGATAAAAAATAAAATCTGTCAAAGTGAGAAATAAAAGTATCACTGCTCCAATTATTGTAAAGTGTTTATGTGCAAAAAAAGGATTTACTTTCTCTATTGATTCGGTAAGGACTTTTTTTACAATTACATTAATATGAAAAGCTGAAAAAAGCACCGAGGTAATTCCTCCTAAAAGAATCAAAAAGAAAAATGGATTAAAATGGTAACCACGTTTTCCCTCAAAATAGTTTTGTATCGTTTTTCCTGGCCTTACAAACATCTCAGAAACAGTATACAAAAATCCTCTGTCTACATGAAGAAAGGCATGTATTGCATGATGTCCCAGTTCATTCCAAGTTATCCGTGCTGTATTGGCTGGCTGTTTGCAAGTCGGACAATAAATGCCCCTGAAATCACTCGCGCAATTTTTACATATTGTATAGCTATTCATAATAAGGCAGAAATTAATTGATTGCAGTATTATTTTTCATAAAAATCTTTTACCCTATAAGCAGAATTCTGTCTGTAACGCAATTTCAAACAAATTTTAGATAATTATCAGACCTAATACTAATTCTTTAGGTCTGATAATTATTTGATTGTTTATTTTGGTTTGTTTTTTTCCAATTCGTCGATAAAAGGAATAGACTCTTGAATTTCTGATTTTATAACAACTTGCAGATATTGTTCAAGTTGAACAAATTTAGCGGCATTAATACCTCCAATTGCTTTTTTAGCCTTTCCAAAAGTAGATGATAAAAGTTTCCCTAACTCCAGATTATTTTTAAGGTTGGCTTCAGTAAGCTCTGCTGCTTTGGCATCATTTAGCGTTCCATAGTTAGTCGCATAATCATTTATAATTTGAATTTTTTTCTGACCTAGTCCCTTTCTTTCTGCTTCATATTTATCATAAATTGGCTGAAATGCTGCAGTCTGCATTTCATTTAGATCTAAATATTGTTTAACTAAATCTGCCTTGGATTTACCATAAATGTCTTGAATGATAGCCACATCATCTTGTGTCTGAGCGTATGTAGCAGCTGTAGTTGTAAAAACAAGCAATAATAAAATTTTTTTCATAGTTATTTTTTTTAATTTATAAAGTTTATTTAAAGTTTTCATAGTTATTTTTTTTAATTTATAAAGTTTATTTAAAGATTTGTTTATTTACTAAAGTCATAGCTAAAGGAAGCCCCCAGACCAAACTGGTATGTCGATACATAATCACTGACACCAACAATTCCATAATAAGTCCAATAATAACTATTACCTACTGCAGCAGTCATGGATTGTAGATACGCATGAAGATTGATCGATAATGGAGAACCTGTTTTTATCTTAACTCCACCTTTTATTTCCCAAGCAAAATAAGTTCCACTTCCATTCTGGGGAGACTCAAGGATTGATAGTCCCCCTCCACCGCCTAAAAATGGCTGGGCTTTTTGAGATGTGGTTCCAAAATAATGCGTATAATCTAATAACACATAATTGATCGCTCCCTTATCATCGCCAGCGTTAAGCTGTTGTCCTAAAGGGCCATACAAGGGCAATTTAGTATCAAGTCTGCTATATTTTAATTCTATAGAACTATTTTCCATAAAAAAATATTCAAGTCCCGCTCCATATTCAAAACCATCTTCGACCTTAGCATATGAATTATCAAATTCTACCTTGTCTGAAAAAGTATAACCTCCATACAAATTAAACAGAAAAGATTTTGAACTTTGGGCAGAAACTCCCAATGAACATAAAAAAAACGTAAATAATAATTGTTTCATTTTCATAATTTTTGATTTTTAATTAATATATATGTGATAAAACCGTAATGCATCTCTTTATTTCTTTTATTTTTATTTCTATAAATGTGTCTCCTTTGTTTACCATAAATAGTCTTGAAGTCTTATTTATTCTGAAATTGTTTTTTTAGGTGTAATTGATTTAATTAAATTTGGCAAAAAATTATTAAAGGTAATTTTTTCCTGAAGAGCATTCTCCAACTTCCTATAGGCTCTAGTGGCATAAATTTCATTGGCATAGGAATTTCAATCTGCATATTATCATTTAAAAATATTCTAATTCTAAACTAGCTCTATTTCACCTATTCTTAGTAGGCGATACATACCTTGGACGGCCATCCTAATTTCGGAGGCTTCATCCTGGTTAAGTTCCGGAACATTTCTATTAGAATAATAAGCCTAAGAATGAAATTTCAATCTATTATTAGGTCTGTAATGAGTCGATATTTTTCCATAAACCTGCGTTAAATTGCAAAATAATTACTATTCTTTGCGTACATCCAATATTAAGTTCTAATGCCCCATGTTTCTGAAAGCATATTCATTCCAAAATTGATTTAATTCATCTGTTTGATTATAATGGTTTAACTTATTCCGGCTCCAATATAAAAATGCTCCTTAACCTGCCATGATATTGATTGGTGAAACTTGAAATAATATAGTTCACAGGTTGCTCTGTACTTTCAGGAGCAAAATCACGATTCTCTCTTTCAGGTGGTATTATATTAGTCCCAAGTCCATAATTTGCCTGAAAAAAAAGATAAAGACGACAATCCCCATTTAGGCATATTCTGTTATCTTTTAACAAAATACTATTTTTAGCATGTTTTAGCGCTATAGGTAAATCCTTCTTTTAAAAAGTTCAAAAAATGTTTTGAACTTGCAATCATCTGTGCAGACTCGAGCTGAGTCTGTATTCCCAGATGAAGAAAAAACACCATTATAAACCCCAACACAAACATCTTTTTGCAACTTAATTCTTAATTATTTATTTATAAGAAATTTAAATTATTAACTCTTTGATTCTTTAGTATGTATTGCATCTAAAGCACACTAATCTAAATTTATCTTGTTATTCTATATATCCCCTGTGACTCATGATAATGAGATGTATGAGCAACTCCATCCAAAAAACAACTATAAAAATTTATTGGGAGTAGATGCCTGCTGAAAAAGAACATAACTTATTGGCTTGTTTGATACTTTTTTAATATACTAAAGTACAAACTAAAATAGCATTACATTGATAATTAAACTTTTATAAAGTTATTGAATTATTGGTTTCAATTTTGTAATTCACTGTGAAATGGAGATAATTCCAATTCAAACTTTTTAAATAACAGGTTAAAATAAAAAAAACATTACAAAATAAATAAAATGCAAAATAACATCAGTTCTCTATATATGCTAGCACTGTATTTTCTAAAGCTGTAACTATATGTGATGCCAGATCATTTGATAAAATAAGGCAAGGAATCATTTCTTTCATTCTTACAGGTGCATCAGGAACAAGTTCCAATAACCTGGCCAGACTTTTCTTAGCCTCAAATTGCTTCCCGATATATGACAAACAAACTGTTTTCAATAATGGATCCCAATAAGTTTCTTCTGTATTCATCTTTTCGGCCCAGTAAAGTGCTGTTAAATAGTCTCTTTTGTAAATAAAATAAAAACACAGTCCTCCATTAACAAACCAGGGATAATCGGGACTGAGCCTGGAAGCCTTCTGTATTAATTGAAAACCTTCTTCAAAATAACCTGCACAGACAAGAACAAAACCAACGCCGCAGGTTATATCGGTAGAATTGCTATTAAGTTTCAAACATTGCAAGGCAGAATGAAAACAATATTCTTTTTCTTTTTTAAATAAATGCAGAAAGGCACGAGTCTGCCATGCATGCTGAGAAAGTGGGTCTATCTTTAAAGCTTCTGCAGAAAATCTGCATGCAACTTCGAATGGCTCATCAACAGTCTTAATTCCCAGTAAAATACCGTCCAAATAAAGTTCGGCAAGCATTGCTAACGCTTCAGCACTATCAGGATACATTTTTACTGCTTTTTCCAACGCCGCAACTGCAGTATTGAAAGTAGAAAAGGAAAAGGATCGCTGATACTTATAATAACCATAAATTCCTTCTCGCATGATCATATTGGCAGAAGCTTTTATCGGAGACGCTAAATTCATACCATGAAATATAAGACCATAATATCCGCCAATAGCACCAATAAAATTATTTATAATCTCATCCTGGATTTCCAGCATTCCACTATCAATTCTTTTATTTATTGTTTTTGTCACCATAACTTGACCACTTGAAGCGATAAGTAAATTAACACGGATCTTGATCCGCTCATCAATAAACTGGACACTTCCTGTAATTATGTAGTCCACTTTAAGTGATTTACCGGCTTCTATTATGTTTTCGCTGATTTTTGAAGTCATCTCCGCGGAGTAATATCCAATAGTTGCAATATCCCTAAAACTGGAAAGCTCAGAACTGATCTCTTCACTCAAAATAATAGAAAACATTACCTCTTCTTCTTTCCCAGAAAAACATTTAAATGGAAATATAGCAACCATTGGATTTGTATCGTTAGCACTTGATGTTGTAGAAGAGGAGCAACTATCTACTTTATCTTGAGAAAACCATTTAAAATGAGGCACATATGACCCTTTTGGAACATCAATATGAAATTTATTATTTTTTCCCTCAGTAACGTAATACAAATTCAATACTCTTCTAAGTCTTCCTGCATGAATACGCACAATAGAATCATCGTTGCAATTAAAACTGGCAGGGCGCTTTAGGACATTAACAGCAATATTATATTCTTTGATGTTTTTGCTCCTGCCCTGAAGTGTTTCAGTTACTATATATTCCAAGAACATTGCCAGGATAGGTGAATTTTTAAATAAGACAAAATTGAGAACTTGATGTAGTTCTATTTCAATTTCTTCGTACGAGTATACTTCCGGATTCTCCATAAAAGTTATTAAATAGTTTAAGTATTAAAAACTTCCATAATCTACAAGACCTACTGTAGTAGTTAGTAGTTGTTATCGTGCAAAGTAAATATACACAAATAATGCACAATAGCACACATTGTAAGGTAATACTTTAAAAAGAAACAATGACCTAAAACCATATATCGTTATCGATTAGCAATTTAGTCCTTTATTATCGTTTTTTTGGCCTTAACACGTTCTTAAGTTACAGGGGAAATTGGGAAATTTGCAACTATAAAATTAATTATGAAAATTCCAAAAAGAATCAGACCCAAATTACAATTTAACGTAACATGTTGAAATTACAAGAGGTTTTGCTTCCTCGATTAAGAAACGGCCTTTAGACATGAGTGACTCCGACATTTATTAACAATTTTTTGTAAAAGAAGTCAATACAATATTAAAGGTTAACATCTATTACCTAATTAACAATCACTTTACATTTACACTGTTTTGCTTATTCACATATTAAAATTTACATTATGAAATTATCTACATTAATACTTATTACAGGTTTAGTATGTAATCCATCTTTTTTTTTAAAAAAACATGAAAAATTAGAAACTGATACAGAAAGACTTAATTCTCAGATAGAGCAAGTAAAGTCAATGACTAATATAGATTATAAATATAACAAAAAGATTGCGTTTTTTATTGATATGCGAATAAAATCTGGTAATAATCGTTTTTTCGTTTGTGATCTAGTTCAGAATAAAATTATTGATAAAGGATTAGTTGCTCATGGATCTGGATCTGAAACTGGAGTTAAGGGAGAGCTGAGATTCACTAATACTCCTAATTCAAAGAGTTCCTCACTTGGAAAGTATATAATTGGAAAAAGTTATAAAGGTATCTTTGGCAAGGCATATAAATTGCATGGTTTAGATGAGACAAACAACAAAGCTTTTGAAAGGCATATCGTCTTACATTCTTATTCTGCTGTACCCCTTGAAGAACAGGAATATTACATTTCTAATAGCCAAGGATGCCCAATGGTTAATTCTGTATTTTTTCAAAAAATCGAAAAAATAATTGATGCTTCAAAATCTGATATTATATTAAATATCTATTATTAAAGAATAGATATTTTAAATAAGATCATATAATGGTACTAATCGGTTTTACTAAATTATCTTATCAAGTTCGCTTTGTAAAAAACTTTAAAAGAATGCAAATTGGTAAATCATTCAACTGAGTTTATTATACTTTCTCCACTTGTTATCATGCTCCACAAAGTATATATTAAATATTAGACAGATTTGTTAAAGAAGTCTTCGGTAGGCCTCCTCTTTGTCTTGGTGCTTTTGATACTATCCGAAAATAAATCAAATGTACTTATTTTTATATCAAAACGTCCAAATATAAGAACTATAACATGAGGATTACAAGACTCTCGTCATTGACCCAAGGACTTGATAATCAAGATTTACTATTTACATAACTATTTGTCTTAAAAATTAAGATCTTAATGGGATTTGCAATTCTAGTGAATGCTTTTTCATCTGTGGAATTAATACCTAAAAAGTATTTCAGATTAATACTATCACTTTAAAGCTATAAATTTTACAAAAGCTATCTTATTGAAGATATTTGTTAATGGTTCGGTTAAACAAGCTACTAAACAATATGATTAGACTGAAATACAGATCATTACATGATCATTTTTGACTTATTCATAATTAAATTTCTATTCTCTTAATTTTATTAATAATCAAGTCCTATATTTTGTAAAGCTGCAAGTATGTGTGTTGCAAGAGTCTCTGACAAGATAAGAGATGGAATAATCAATTTTACCTTTGCAGGAGCATCAGGAAGAAGTTTCAATAGTCGGTTCATATTTTCTTTTGCCTGCTGCTCCTTTCCCATATAGTAGAAACAAACTGCCTTTAATAACGGATCCCAGTAAGTTTCTCCTGCATTCATTTTTTCTGCCCAATAAAGCGCTATTGTGTATTCTTTTTTATAAATAAAATAAAAACACAGTCCTCCATTAACAAACCAGGGATAATCCGGGCTTAGATCAGCTCCATTCTTCATTAATGGAAAACCTTCCTTAAAATAACCGGCACAGACAAGTACAAAACCTACATTACAGGTAATGACAGTACAATTACGATTAAGTTCTAAACACTGCATTGCCGCATGCAGGCATGATTCCGTATCTTTTTTAAACAAATACAAAAGGGTTATTGTCTGCCATGCATGCTGAGAAAGAGGATCTATTTTTAAAGCTTGCGCACAATATTTACATGCCGCCTCGAATGGCTCGTCCACTGTCCTGATATCCAGCAGAATACCACTTAAATAAATTTCCCCAAGCATTGCTAATGTTTCTGAGCTATGAGGATGCGATTTTACGGTTTTTTCCAATACTGTCACTGCAGTTTTGAAATTGAAAACAGAAAAAGAACGCTGGTATTTATAATACCCATAAATCCCATCTCGCAATATTTTATTTGCAGAAGCTTTCAATGGAGCAGCTATATTCATACCGTGAAAAATAAGACCATAATATCCGCCAATGGCGCCAATAAAGTTATTTACAATTTCATCCTGAATTTCAAGCATTCCACTCTCAATTCTTTTATTTATTGTCTTTGTCAACATAACTTCACCATTTGAAGCCATAAGTAAATTAACGCGTATTTTAACTCTTCCATCAGTAAATTGCACACTTCCTGTGATTATATAGTCTGCAGCAAGCAATTTGCCCGCTTCTATAATATTTTCGCTAATTTTTGGGGTCAACTCCAGAGAATGATATCCAATAGTGGAAATATCCCTAAATCTGGAAAGTTCGGAACTCAAATCTTCGCTTAAAACCCGTGAAAACAATATCTCTTCTTCCCTATCCGACGAACTTTTAAATGGAAATATAGCAACAATTGGATTCGCATTTGTATCATTTGGCAACAGATAAGAATAATTTTTACTATTGTCGGATTGTACCTGCCTCTCAAGATGAGGCACATAAGATCCCTTGGGAATATGAATGAAAAATTCATTGTTCTTTCCTTCGGTAACGTAATACAAATTCAATGCCCTTCTAAGTCTGCCGGCATGAATGCGAACAATAGCATCATCATTACAATTAAAACCAGAAGGGCGCTTCAAGGCATTAACAGCGATATTATACTCCTTAATGTTTTGGCTTCTGCCCTGAATCGTTTCAGCAACAATGTATTCCAAAAACTTTGAAAGAGTAGGTGATTTTTTTAAAAAAGAATAATTCAATACATTATACAGCTCGCCTTTAAATTCTTTATGAAGAGCTATTTCGCAAATCTGCATACTATTAAATATTAGGAGTGAAACTACAGAAAAAAGAAATTTTGTATTAATAAAAACCAATTATCTTAACAAAATTACTAAAAAACTCCTTTAATACAAAATTCCTACTTATAGCTGGTCGGTTCAAATCACCAATCTTCCAAACCGCAATATAGTAAAAACAATTTCATTATTAATAAGACCATAAAAAAGGCAGTAGGTTATTTTTTTTATTCAGACTCGGATTTGCAGAAAAGAATTGGGCGTTAGATATATTTCTTTCGATTGTTTTATCCTGAATCTCTCTTTCTATAACAGAAATTTTAAATTTTAAGCCTTCTATTATTTCAGCTTGCATGCTATTTTCTTTCTCAAGAACAACAGTTCTTTCTTGCAGCACAGCGGTATCAATACTACTTGTGTTACCAATGCTACTCATAGTACTTTTTGGTGAATCAAGTTTACTTAACGTATCACCTTCTCCAGTTAAATGCCAGATTTTATTAATACCTAAAAAATCCGCTATTGCATTCAATTCTAAAGCATGAGGCTTTCTACTATTTGACATGTAATTTCAATAGTTGCCCGCATGAATATTTGTACCTAACAATATTGCCGAAAAGCTTTTTTTTGAAAAAAAAATGCCTTTTTTGAACCCATACATCCGTTACATACTCCGTATTTTGCAGATTAACTCCAAACACCATAGACAATGAATGTTACAATTATAAAAAAAACAGCTGTTCTATCATTTATGCTACTATATTATGCAAGCTATAGTCAGGTAGGAATTGGAACAACATCACCACACGCATCTGCAATATTAGATATTACATCTATAAACAAGGGATTATTACCCCCGCGTATGACAACCGCTCAACGTAACGCAATAGTATGGCCTACTGCTGGACTTCTAGTATATAATACAACGACCAATTGTGATGAGTTTTACGCTGGAGCCGGCTGGATATCCATGTGCGACAGAGTAGAAATTGTTACTCAACCAATTGCACCACAACCACAATGTGTAAATGATGGCACAAGAACGATTTCAGTTACAGCCACAGGAACCTCATTAACTTATAAATGGTATCGAAATAATGTCCTTTTGGTAGACGGTCCTAACATAGGTGGTACGACAACAAATACGCTAAATATTATTAATCCTCCCGTGTCAGGTGCATTCAATTATCATGTCGTTGTCACATCTATAAGTGGTGCCTCCCGCACGTCGAACATTGTCGCGGGTAGAGTGGGAAGTGCAAACGTCACCTCCGGCCCACCGATCCTTACACGAAATGGGCAAGTCCGCTTGATCGACGCTCCGCTGGGCGCCATAATCACCGGCGTGATTTCCACCCATCAATGGGGCAGTTGGATACGAGACTCCGATACTCGTTGGAGATACGAGGATACTAGACATATCTCCAACATGGGAAACGTGGTGATCTCACTTGTCGCCCCTATGGATATCGAGCCGTCATTGACGTGTGCATATATCGTGATATTGAATGATTAAATTGTTGTATTTAGATACTGCTGAAGCTTTGGATTAAGTTACAAATAGTCGCTACACAATTTAATGGTTTAAAAAATTACAGGGTGACCGCCATAACTCTGTAAAAATATTAAGCCACATCATGTTTCATTCATAAGGGTGGCATTTTTTCTGAAATATTTTAATTTTAGAATTAAATACCGTTTTTTATGATAAATTATAACATGTTTAAATGACAAGTAGTTTAAAAAATATCAAGTAACTTTGTGATGTAATTTGGATTAGATTAAACCATTTCAATTATGAAGAACAACTATTAAAATAGAAAGCCTGAATACATTAGTCTGAAAAATGATTTAAGATTGAGAAAGAGCAAATTCTATTGCAGTGAAAAGATTCCTAAATATACTGGTGGACTATAATATTTATGTTTGATAAAACAAGCAAGAAAATCTCTTTGATAAATGAAATGGAAATTAAAATTAAGCCCGCAGGGGCATGCAAGAAGTAAAACAACTAATATAAATTTTAAGATGAAAGACTTAAACCATAGTTGAAATTTACAAAGAAGAACTTAAAAAAGACGATATCCGGGAAGCATATGTCGGATTTGTTAAATATTCAACAAGACTGGAGGACAACTCCATTCAGAAAACTGTCGCAAAACTATTCCTTTGCAAGTCTTTTTTAGGGGACACATGAACCATACGTATTTGCACGACTCAAACGACTTTCTAAAAAAGAGAAAATTAAAAATGGGCTAGTGCTGAACCATTTAGCCGTTTTATCATAAGCGACTTAAAAGCAGTATCAG
Organism: Flavobacterium sp. LAR06; assembly: GCF_041946075.1. Lineage (NCBI taxonomy): Bacteria > Pseudomonadati > Bacteroidota > Flavobacteriia > Flavobacteriales > Flavobacteriaceae > Flavobacterium > Flavobacterium sp. LAR06. Next base: position 61,772 of record NZ_JAUTYT010000020.1, read on the forward strand.
CCATTGCGCCTTATTTTTTATAGAGCCATTGACGCGCTAAGCCATATACGGCACGCCTTTAGAACACTATTACACATAAAAAGGAAAGCTTTTCATTAGTTCCAAAATATCGGCATTAATCTAATACCAACACAGACCCTTTGCAATAAAGGCATACGAATAAAAAAACCATCCCAAAAATAGTACAAGCATGGTTTGGTGTTTTACAGGGTTACCGCCGGTAACTGTATTTTTTTTGTCTGGTAGGCCTAACCACGTATTTATTTATCCAACCCTTCAACAGTTATACTAAAAATCATAAACCTTAATTTTTTATGCAACGCACGTTTACGAATATCTCATTGGCCATGTTTGTCGCATACTGCGGAGCATCTCTTCCTGTTTGCCAATATATACCAGATCGGGCGGCACTGGTCACCCAGTACGCACGTGTTCCTATTCCATGCCGTCCCTGCCAGTTATCTATCCACCCAGCCGACGGGATTTTCAACGGCGACGAGGCTAGTGAGGCATATGACCCGATTGCTGTGAATTCAGCCCCCGCCTCGTCGGGGGACGGAAGGCGATAGCCATTTGGACACGCAGGTGGGTTAAACATTCCATATAATCCACCAAATGATTGTTCATCAGTACTTGAAGTTGCAACACGAGTAGCTCCCATATTCTTGTCTTTCCATATTCTTCCTGCGGCACCACAAACCTCATCAGCAGCGAGACTATATCTAGTAAAACTACAAGTTGGGGATGTATTTAATGTAAATGTAGAAGTTACAAATCCAGTTGTTGGTGTACCAGTGGCCGTTAAAACAATATTCTGCGTTCCTGCGCTTAAGGTACCAGAGGCACTAAATGTTATCCCATTGGCAGACGCAGTAATGCTATACGGCCCACCTCGAAGTACCGTAGCAGTAATTGTTTGACTAACACCCAATACCGCCTGTCCAACTTTCGGACACCCAGAGCTATTTGTATTACACGCGTAATTTGATATAATGGCACCACATGGGGATTCCCATCTTCCCTGCCTAAGAAAATTAATGCAATTGGTAGTTGTATTATATATCATCAGTCCATCTACCGGGTTCACTATAGCATTTCGTTGCGACTCGGTCATACGGGGCGGTAATAATCCTTTATTTATAGATACTATATCCAATATTGCCGAAGCATGCGGGGTTGTTGTCCCAATCCCAACCTGACTGTACGATACACTACATAGAAGTATAAGCAGTATAAGTACTGTTCTCTCTTTCATAATTTCTGTTTTCCATATAAAGCTGCAAAAATATTCAACAACTACAAACCAAAACTTCTCAATAAGACATATTTTTATCTTTATAAGCCCAATATTTCAATACCAAAACAAAAATGTATCGAGAACTCTTGTCTGCAAAATCGTAGTATTCCTGAGGATCCTGCCAAAGATCACATATGGCCAGAACAGTTGCAACATACGTCTTGTCGCCTCTCCATCCAAGCTGTTGGCCTGGCGAATCACTTCCTGCCTGAGCTCCCTTATTCCCACGTGTATTGAATACAACCATAAAATGCCCCACTCTAACCGCTCCTGGAGAAAGTTCCAATTCTGTAAAGTATAACCAGCGGTCACGACGCGGCGTTCCTTTTTGGAACAATACATTAGCCATATCAAAACTGTTGAAAATTATTGCCTAACCATCACGGTCATTTTTAGAAAGTGTAACTCCTGCAAAATTTGCAAAAGTGTCCATTAAATCCAATCCTCCAACAATATCATGACTATCAGCTCCTGAACTGCTCAATAAAAAGCGGGGTATTACTAAAGTTTCATCACCTAATATTTTTTTTGCTCTTAAGTAATCCCGCTATTTTATCAACATTTATAGCCGTTAGATCCGCTTCTGCAATTTAGCACAGTACAATTGGCCATACCAACGCCAGCGAGGCAGCTCCCCCATGAAACATTTATAAACATAGCTATCATCATTTATCATTTATCTTGTTTATATAAATCATTATCATAAATTGAATATGATTTATTATTCAAGTCAAAGGAACGAATATAAATACTGCACTACAAGTCCATTTTTTTGAACCTTAGTTACACCCCTGGTTTTAGGCATAAAAAAAGCCCTTTAGTTTTGGGGAGGGCACTGAAAAAGTCCCTATAATACGGAAAATGAAATTTCATGAAAAAGAGCGAAACTATTACAGTTTCGCTCTTTTTTGATTATTATAAACACTTGTAGTCTAACAAAATCAAACCCGACTAAAAAAAGGAAAACAAATAAAATTAAAGCCTTATTTCATCGCTTTTTTAACTGTTTTTTGGAAATGAGGACTTTTTCAGTGCCCTCGTTTTGAACTAAAGGACCTTAAAACTATTAGAAACTATTTTTTAGATTCTTCAATTTTATCAATATCTTTTGATAAGATAGAAAATCAGAAGAAGTAAATTATCACAAGCTGTTTTTTAGAAT
>NZ_JAUTYT010000021.1:0-58643 GCF_041946075.1 Flavobacterium sp. LAR06
GATGTGAACGCGGGCGGGGTGCAAAACCAGGCTACGGCCACCGGTACGCCTCCAACAGGCCCTGCGGTGAGCGACCTCTCGGACAGCAGCGACCCTCTTGCCACGGGATCCGATGATCCTACCGTTACCCCTCTTAATGTTTTGTCAGAGATGAAGTTGTTGAAAGATGGAGTTTATCAGGATGATAACCACGATGGAGTAATGAATTTGGGAGATACTATCCTGTTTACCTTTACGGTTCAAAATACCGGCACAGTTACCATAACCGATATTACAGTTTTTGATCCAATAGTTACTGTAACCGGAGGACCTTTGGCAAGTTTGGCACCAGGAGCAAGCGATAGTACTACATTTAAGGCAAGATACAGCCTGACACAACGGGATCTGAACCTTAGGGTTGTGCATAACATAGCAATTGCAGCCGGGGCAGGATTTGGTGGTAATTCCGTTATTGCGGATTCAAGGGATCCTTCACCACTAAATACCAGTGATCCTGATTATGATCCGGCTTGCCCTGACTGCACGGTTGTTCCTCTGAAACAGAAATCTGGAATAGCTATTGTAAAACACGCCTTATTTAATGATATCAATGGGGATGCTATTGCCCAGGCAGGCGAGACCATTACATATTCATTTATTGTGTCCAATACAGGAGATACGCCTCTTCACAATGTTAGCATTAAAGATCCTCTTCCCGGGATAATAATGGATGGCGGACCCATAACCCTTTTGGCAGGAGAAACAGATGAATTGTCATTTACAGGAGTCTATACCCTTAAGCAATCAGATATTAATGCAGGAGCTGTTATAAACCAGGCGACAGTTTCCGGAACAGATCCTTCAAATATGGTAGTTTCAGATATATCAGATAATACTGATAAAAACGGTAATAATCCAACAGCCACATTGCTCGATGGATGCACCATAAAAGTTTTTAATGCGCTTTCGGTTAATGATGATGGAGAAAATGATATTTTCTATATAGCCGGAATTGAATGTTATCCTGACAATACAGTAACAATCTATAACCGATGGGGAATAGAGGTCTACCGTTCTGAAGGCTATAATAATAAGGATAGATCATTTAAGGGGTATTCGGCAGGAAGGGTTACAATAGCACCCAACAACAGACTTCCTTCGGGCACTTATTACTATATACTTCAATACAGGAAGGATGATGGCTCAGTTTATGAGAAAGCCGGTTATATGAATTTAAACTGATGATTTTAAAAATTCAGGAATCAATTTTACTGATATAAAACGTAAAAAAAATGAAAAAAAAGATATTAGTTATTCTACTATTGATAATGTCATCAGCCAATGCACAGCAGGACCCTCAATACACCCAGTATATGTATAATACAATTAATGTTAATCCTGCATATGCCGGCTCAAGAGGGGTTGCAAGTATATTCGGAATGCATCGTACACAGTGGGTCGGACTTGACGGGGCTCCTGTTACCAATACATTATCGGTAAATTCACCAGTGGGCAAAAACGTCGGTCTGGGAGTTTCATTTGTAAATGACCGCATAGGGGTTATGGATGAAAATACACTTTCTGTAGATTTCTCTTATACAATAAAAGGTGCCGGTGTCCATAAATTTGCTTTTGGACTTAAGGGATCGGCCGATGTTTTAAATGTCGATTATACAAAACTGGACATATACAACCCTGCGGATCCCAGCTATCAGGCTAATATAGAAAATCATTTTATGCCTAATTTCGGCGTAGGGGTCTACTGGTATTCCGATACATCCTATATAGGTTTGTCTGTACCGAATCTTCTGGAATCTGATCATTACGATGACAATACAGTGGCTGTGGCAAAAGAAAAAAGGCATTATTATTTAATTGGCGGATATGTTTTTGATTTAAGCTATAATTTAAAGTTTAAGCCTGCCGTGATGATCAAGGCAGCTTTTGGAGCCCCTTTGCAGGTTGACATATCGGGTAATTTTCTTTTTGCTGAAAAATTCACTGTCGGTCTGGCCTATAGGTGGGATGCATCGGTAAGTGGCATGGCAGGCTTCCAAATTACAAAAGGGATTTTTGCAGGATATGCCTATGATATGGAGACAACCAAACTGGCCAATTATAATTCAGGTTCACATGAGATCTTCCTGCGTTTTGAACTTTTTGGCAGACAGAAAAACGTAATGGATCCCAGATTCTTTTAAAAACAAAAACTATGCGTAAACTATATTTTATAAACTTAACAATTGCCCTTTTGTCAATAGCGGTAAGTGCCCAGCAAAGCGGAATTGCATCAGGGAAAAAACTATTCAGCCAATACGCTTACATAAATGCCATAAAGACTTATGAAAGAGTGGCTGAAAAGGGCTTCAAATCAGCTGATCTATTCCAGAAACTTGGTGATTCTTATTATTTCAATGCTGACTACCCGAATGCCGTTAAATGGTATGGGGAATTATTTTTACTTAATGAGACGGTGCCTGCCGAATATTATTATCGTTATGCCCAGGCATTAAAGTCCGGAGGCGATTATACTGGTGCTGATTTAATGATGAAAAAATTTACAGAGAGTAGCAGCCAGGAAATAAGATCAAAATTGTACGCGGAGAATAAGGATTATTTGGCAGAAATCAAGAAAAATTCAGGAAGGCATACCATTAGGTTCCTTGACATAAATTCAGGTTATTTGGATTATGGTGCAGCTTTTTATGGGGACAAGATTGTATTTGCCTCTTCAAGGGATACCTCCGGTATCCTTGTGAAAAGAATCAATCCCTGGACCAATCAGTCCTTTACAGCCCTGTATGTCAGCAGTAAAAAAGTGGATTCATTATCCCGGCCGGTAAAATTTTCAAAGAATATCAATACAATTTACCATGAAGCCACACCTGCCTTTACAAAGGATGGTAAAACTATGTATTTTACAGGCAGTAATATCGTCAAGGGAAAGATCAAAAAGGATAAACTTGGAAGAGTTTTGTTTAAAATTTATCGTGCAGAACTGGACGGTGACCAATGGGTAAATATAAAGGAACTACCATTTGACAGTGATAATTATTCCACGGCGCATCCAGCCTTGAGCCCTGATGGCAATACATTGTATTTTGCATCCAATATGCCCGGTACTATAGGGGAGTCCGATATTTACAGGGTTGTGGTTAATGGAGATGGAGGTTTTGGCAAACCGGAGAATTTAGGGGGCCAAATCAATACCGAAGGCCGGGAAACCTTTCCTTTCATATCAGAGAACAATGACCTGTATTTTGCCTCTGACGGACATCCAGGTTTAGGCGGGCTTGATATTTTTATTTCAGTTGCTGAGGAGACCAAAAGTTTTAAAAAAGCAGTTAATGTGGGAGAACCTGTAAACAGTCCATTTGATGATTTTGCCTATATAATTGACCAGACGAATACACAAGGTTACTTCACATCCAACAGGCCGGGGGGCCGGGGATATGATGATATTTACAGCTTTACCGAACTTAAGAAACTTGAAACGGACTGCATCCAGTTAATTACAGGAGTAATTACTGATATTGATGATCATTCAATTATAGCCGGGGCTCTAGTTTCTTTGTCTGATTCTAAATTCAATACCATCAGGCAGGTCACCACGGGAGCTGACGGAAGTTATTCCTTTAAGGCTGACTGCGGAACACTGTATTATATTAAAGCGGCGAAAGAGGGGTACCTGACAGTAGAGAACAGTATTAACACAGCAGCTGAAACGGGAGAAACAAAAGCGCCCATAAGTCTTGGAAAAGCAATTAAAAAAGTTGAAATAGGAACAGATTTGGCCAAAATATTTAAAATTGAGATGATTCATTTTGATTTGGATAAGCACAATATTAGACCAGATGCGGCCATAGATCTGCAGAAAATAATAGAAGTTATGAAAGAGTACCCGACCATGAAAATTGATATCCGCTCCCATACAGACAGTCGCGCATCGCATCAATACAATAAAAAACTCTCTGGTTTAAGAGCCCAATCCACAATGAATTATATGATCAAAAATGGTATTTCGCAGAACAGGCTTACGGCAAAAGGTTACGGTGAAACGCAACTCGTAAATAAATGCAGTGACGGGGTAAAATGCGCAGAGGATGAGCATCAGCTAAACCGCAGGAGTGAATTCATAATTATCCAGATGTAGGCCATATGCAGTAATATTTAAGTGCCCCTCAGTAACCTTAACTAAATGTCCAGCATGCAATAGCAAACTGGACTCTAGACTTTACAATTAAACATAAAGGAAGATTATGTTTAAGTGGACGCCGTCAAATACATTTTTTTGTATTTGGCGGTTTTTTTCATTCTTAATTTTAACTATTTATTATTGGGTAAAGATAGATTTTAAAGCAGCGCACAGTAATGGTAATTTGGTAATAGTTTTGAACCTAAACTTTTTAGACCTTAGTTTTGTTTGATTACTAAAAAAAATCAGTTTACAACACCAGAATCAGATTCATTTTTCTAGTCTCTATTCTGAATACTGAAACTAACTCACTAAATATTCTGAATAAAAAACTATTAGAAGTGATGCCTTAACAAAAGACTAATCGATATATAAATATAAATTCCACAACAAATTAAACTTTGCTTACGAGATTTGTTTACAGGCGAAATTTGATTAAAGAGATAGACTGATATTGGTTCGGGAGAGCAAAAAAGCTTTTTTATTGCATTTATATGTCTTTTTGTGGTTGTTTAGAGTTTGATCCTGTAACTATATTTGCCTTGGATTTGTCGATCGATAGATCTCGAGAAAAAGTGAAATCCTAAACTCAAAAAAATAAGCACATAAGGACGAGACTATGCCGAAATAAAAAGAAAAGTGTATTGTTTAATAATAAAAGAAAAATAAGAGATGAATTTAGAAAATCAATTATTGGAAAAATTTCAAGTAGAAGAACTTGAAAAAAGATTTGAAACGGGTCGCTGGGTAAAGAATGTTTATAACAAGACCTGTAATTATGACAGTACCGGTTTCCTGGGAAAAGGATATCCTACTCTAGAGGCGTGTAAAGCGGATGGGGGTAAGTAATTTAAGTTTTTTTTAGAATTTCAGTGTAGATATCGTATAGAATTTATGATGTATGGTCTGAAAAAAAGGGATTTGTTTTTTTAATTAAAAACAAGTCCCTTTTAAAGCTATAGCCGCTAATTATTTGGTGCAAAATCTATATTTGCTTTTTGTTAAATAATTGATTAGACATAAATGTAACTAAATAACTATCGGAGTTTAAGTTTGTTTTTGTGTAAAAACTGTGTAAACGTATTCTAACATTTTATGTTTTTAATTTTTCATATAAATATTTCTACTTGTTTTTTTACCAGAACCTGTTTGGATTTTTCAAAATTATAGTTTACAGAATTTAAATCGTAATTAAAGTGCTGTTTTTTTGGATAAACTGATACTATTTTCAATCAAGATCAATTATATTTTTATCTAAAAAGGCTAAAAAAAACAACCTAAAGATCAATTCAAACAACAGCTGTCTCTGATTTTATTATGAAAAAAAGAAAAATAATATTATTAATACTGGCTTTCTGCTTTTTTACTGTAATTAGCATAACAAGTTATGAAACTATAATAGAAGCAAGGCGTAAGAAAGAGTTTGCTGAAAATAGGAGAAAAATACCTGTATTCCTGTATGAAAATATAAATGGGGAGTCTTTTTCTAATCAAAACTTAAAAAAAGATACGCCAACGGTCTTTGTTTATTTTCATAGCGAATGCGAATATTGTAATGAGGAGGCTCACAATATAAAGGAAAATATAAAAAAATTTTCTAATGTCCAATTAGTTTTTATATCATTTGAAAATGTTGAAAAAATAAAAATATTCGCGGTAAGATACCAATTGGACACTTATAATAATGTTCATTTCATATCGGATCCGAGCACTAATTTTGCTTCTATTTTTGATGTTCAGGGATTACCCTGCCTAGTGTTGTATGATAAAGATCAAAATCTAATTGAAAAAATAGAAGAAGAAGTTGAAGTTAAAATTTTACTTAAAAAATTAGAATAAGTCTTAGGTTGTATTTATATAAAACGTCTGGGATTGATTTTGCTGCTGATTATAATCGAAGAAAATTAAGAAAAGAAAATATCGTTCGTCACTTAAATCATTTGAATTTGCCGACTGGGAAAGAATTGTACTGCGTAAAATTAAAAACTACGTTTATTAAATTTAAATTATGAAAAAAAATAAAAACTCAAACAATATGCAAATTCAAGCATATATTAAAAGATCATCTCTAGCGGAAAATTTAAAAAAAGAAATATTAGATCCTGATTTTATGGATATGAATCCTTTATTTTTTCAAAATTTCGCTTCTCTTTTTAAAGGTGCTTTTTCAGTTACAAAAGAACAGGTAGAATTGTTAAATATTGGTGGCTTTTTGTATTTTCAATCGATTATGTATTTGGATGATGTTATAGATGAAGGAGACTTATCTAGACTTAATTTAATTCTAGTCTGCCAGCAAGAGGGGGTTAAAATATTGAGTAGTATATTTGGTTTGGAAAATAAATTTTGGGCATTCTGGAACAAGAGAAAAGAGGAATATTTTCAGGCTGTTGTTCTAGAAAAAAAGCTATTTAGAAAACAACTTATAGCTATTGAAGAATATGAAAATTTAGCCTGTGACAAGCATTCTTTTCTAAAATCATGTATTGATTCTTTGCATTGTATTGATAATGTAGATAAAGATAAGTATCAAAAATTATTGCTTTCACAAAAATATTTTTCAGTTGCTTGTCAACTTCGGGACGATATTAAAGATTTTAAAGAAGACCTCAGAAAAGGACAATTTAATTGGGCTATTTACCTTTTGCAGCAAGAGAAGATTTCAACTCAGGATCCTGAAGTTTTAGAAAAATATTTTTATATACGAGGAATAGCAGATAGAGTGTGTCAATTGGGAATGAAATATTGTGATAAGGCTTTAGATCTTGTCAAGAATATAAATGTTAGTGAATGGGAAATGGTTTTGGCTGAGATGAAATTGAATTTCATGCAGATTATTGAAGAGAAGAAAGATTATTTAGAGCTTTTAAAAGCACAAATTATCCTATCTAATGAATTTGTTTCAAAAAATAATTCTTAAAAATAGTTTGTCAATTGTGTAGAATATATTCAATGAAAACAGAAATTAAAAATTGATATTTTCAAGAACGTGCTGCTATAAAAGAATCCATTGATATTTTTGGCTCTTTTTTCTTATGGACTAAAATTTTCGATGTTTCGAAATTGAAATAAGATCTCTTTATGGGATATAGTAATAATTGGGTTGGATGTGCTGACACAACTAATTTTGTATTTCTCTCTTTCCTCTTCAATAATGATGAAATTGATCCTTCTGCTTTAAAATTAAATGAGTTTGTAACATCCAACGGCAGTTTTTCTACTTATTTCAGATAAGAATGAATTGTCGAAGGCTTTTAGGTTATATAAAGATAAATGTATGTGATTGACTGGCGTTCATAATTGCGTTAGTGCATCAAGCTTTTATTTTTTAGCAAATAATAATCGAAAGTGACCACATCTGTAAGTATTGAAAAAATATTTTAACATTTTTTTTGCTAAAAAGGAAATGTTGCAGAAATAAAGTCATACTGGAGTAGAAATGATATTTATATCTATTATTACTTAACTTAAACTTATCGTTTTTTGAAGGATACGGAAAAAGTAAATTCAATTGTGACTAAAGTGAAGGGAAAATAAAATAGCAATGGAAGTTTTTCTGATGTCTTTGGAGAAAATATGTTTTTGTGGGGGTATGGATGGTATTAGGAATTATGATCTTAGAACAAAGAGATGAAACAGTTTAGGGAATAAAGAATACAATCAGTTATTTAGTTGAAATGCAATATATTGATGGTAACAGGAAAGGTTTATATGCATTACTTATTTCAGATCCGCAAGATCCAAATCAAAATATTTTACAATATCCTATTTCAGCCACAGGATTAAATGTTAGGGCTAAGGAATTTGACAGGCTTTTTACAACTACAACTATTTTAGAATCTCTGGCAGATTACGAACAAAAATATGGTACCAATACTTTCTAAAGAAATTACTTTTCATCCAATAAATAAAATTGCTTATTTTATTTATCAACCAACACATGATCATAGAGTCAAAATTTCTTCGGAATTATACGATTTTATACAAATAATAGACAATAAAACGGAATTAAAAGATCTTGTTCTATTATATAATTTAAAGTATGATGATATCTTAACCGATGAGTTTGCATATGATTTTTTATATAACAAGTTAGCAAAATATGGTATCATTGAGAGTAAAGATGTTTCAATATTACCAAGCAAAAAACCAAATTATTTGAAGTTAAGTTTTATAATTATTAATGAAAAAAAAGTTTCGAAACTGACTAAATATCTGAGTTTTCTGTTTAGTCCAATGGTCTTTAGTATTGTTTTGATAGTATCAATGTTGGTTTTGTCTACCTGCTTTTATTTTTATAGAGATCAGATTTTTAGTTACGAAATAAAAAAAGGGGGTTGGTTCTTACTTTTTATTTTAGGATTTATCGGAATTATTTTTCATGAATTAGGGCATGCTTCTGCAACCCATTACTATGGGGCTAAACATGGGGGGATTGGAGCAGGTTTTTATTTATTTATACCTGTCTTTTATGCGGATGTTACCGACATCTGGAAGTTGCCAAAGCGACAAAGAATAATGGTAAATCTTGCGGGCGTTTATTTTGAATTATTATATGGGATTTTTTTAATTTTGACAGGATTTATTTTTAGAAACCAAGTGCTTATTTTTTTGGTCATTTTTAGTTTAATCTGGACATTTTTAGATAATCTTTCTCCTTTTGGGAGAGCTGATGGTTATTGGATATTGTCAGATATTATTGAAAGGCCAAATTTAATGATTCATAGTGAGCAAAAAGTAAAAGAAATTTTTAAATCTAAAAAGTTATGGAACTGGCAAGATTATCTATTGTTGTTTTATGGTTTGACAAATTATTGTTTCATCCTATTACTTTTTTATTTTGTCGTTGTCTTAAATCCGCATTCAATACTATACTTTCCACAAAACCTAATTCATTTTATTGTGGATTTATTTACTGATGGTAAAACATTTTCAATTGAGAGTCTGTTTGAACTAATGACCCCGATAGTATTTATTTATTTGGTTGGGAGTTTTCTAATTAAATACATTAGAAAAGGAAGACTTTTGCATACGAGGGTAGGGATTAAAAAGACACTTCTAACCCTTACAAACAGATTGCTAATTTTTATTTATCCTTAAAATTATCCAAAGTGAATTGTAGTTTGGGTTGTGATCTAATTTTTTGCTCCATTCCGATATGATTACACACCTGATGTAAGCTCAAATGATACGCTAAACATTGTAAATCGTGAGCAAAAGTGGACTGATTTAGTCAAAAAGTTAAGAGGGTGTTTTCAAAATATTATAAATCTTCGGAAACTAAAATCAAAGTACAGCAGGTAATTGAAAATTTGATTAGATTAACTATGGAGAAATGTGAAGAGATAAATTCATACTATATATAATACCTTTAAGGTGAGAAAATAAAATTTTATTATTTATTATTATGCACACTATAACTCAATACGAGCTTTTCTTTTTAAGTTATTTAAAAAAAAGAAACATTAAGAAAGAACCTAAAAATCTGTATGAACCAATTGAATATGTTTTAGAACTTGGTGGAAAACGTATTCGCCCAATACTGACATTAATGGTTTCGGAAGTTTTTGGTATTAATTATGAAATGGCGCTTCCGGCTGCGATGGCAGTTGAAGTTTTTCATAATTTTTCTCTTGTCCATGATGATATTATGGATAATGCGCCTTTGAGGAGGGGTGAAAAAACGGTACATACAAAATGGAATATCAATACTGGAATTATTTCAGGAGATGCAATGCTGATTATGGCTTATCAATATTTTGAAGAATATGAGCCGGAAGTTTTCAGAGATTTAGCAATACTTTTTAGTAAAACAGCCCTTAAAGTTTGCGAAGGTCAGCAATGGGATATTGATTTTGAAGTAAGGAATAATGTTGCTATTCCGGAATATCTAAAAATGATAGAATACAAAACAGCAGTTTTAATTGCTTTTGCAATGAAAGTTGGGGCTATTGTTGCGAAGGCCTCTGAGAAAGATATTGATTTAATTTATGATTTTGGATTAAATTTAGGGTTGGCTTTTCAGCTTTTGGATGACTATTTGGATGCTTTTGGGAATCCTGAAACTTTTGGAAAACAAGTTGGAGGCGACATTATTGAAAACAAGAAAACCTATTTATATCTAAAAGCATTAGAGTTTTTGACTGTTGAAAAAAACATAGAACTGCAAAATTTATTTAACGCGCGATTAGAAGATAATTTAGAAAAAATAGAAAAAGTTAAGACTTTTTTCAACGAATCTGGTGCTTCAAAAGCGACGCAAGAAGCCATTGAAATGTATACCTCTAAAGCTTTTGAAATCTTGGAAAAAATGGATATAAATAAAGAAAAGAAAAATTCTCTAAAAATATTTGGCGAAAATCTAATGGGACGTAAGGTTTAATACATAGTATTCGTTTTTATGAAATTTAAAGTTTTATGTGTCTGGTTAACCAATAAAATAATCCTTACTTTATTTACGTTCTCTTTTATTCCTAAATTATAAGACCTGTTTATTGATAAGGGTTTTACTGGGGTTACTAGATTTCTACTAGGATATAAAATTTAAGACTGTTTAGGTAAAAATAGATGTCTTAGAGTTATGGAAAAACCAGTTAGAGTACTGAATTTAAATAAGCAGCAGTACGATTAAGTTACGAGCGAGAAAAGAAAGATCAAAGAATTAGCAGATAAACTTGGTATTCAGGTAGAGTATATTTATACACGGAGATCATCTCAAAAAAAACATTTACTAATTCAATCTCAAATGTTTCTCTAAAATCAGAAACTTATTTCATGGAATTAAAACATCTGCGAAAAGAGCTTAATGAAGAAGATTAGAGCTTGAGTTATAAAAAAAGGCTGTTCCCATCTTTTTTAAGAGCGATGGAAATCTATCAATTTATAGTGAGCTATAAATATTTATATTCTAATGTAGCTTATTTTGATCAAAAATTTCCAGTTTTTTCAGTAAAAGTTTTCAAATCGAATGCTTGGAAATCATCATCGGGGCTGTATCTTGTGATAAAGAAGCCTCATAGTCATTGTCCCACTTATAAATGTTCAGGTTTTAAAAATAATATTCCGGGCTGTTTAGAGCCGTTTGCGAGTGTATCGGAATTCTGTAGCTTTCGTTTCCTTTGGAATCAATATATTGCTTTATGTGTCTGAGGTCTAACTTAAACTCTGGATTTTGTTTGTGTTTTTAATTGGATTCCAACTCCTTTTTTAAAGAAGGCAACTCATCACTGGTTACAGTGTTTAATTTTCCGTTTAACCCGCTTTTCGCAGCGGATGTTTCTTCTGCTTCTTTTTCTTCGCACCTGATAGTAGAATAAAAAAAACTGATAGGATTAATTTTGCGAACTTGCTGATTTTTTGTTTTATAAATAATTTGATGTTATTTTGCATTTATAGTACATGGTCTTGTTTCTTTATTGGAGTGTCTCTGTTATTTCACCATAATTAACAAAGTAAGAACATCAATTGTCCACCAACTTTGTATATAGGATATATAATTATAATATTAAGGCAAATATTTTAGTAGCTCATTGGGATTTGTAACAGTAATAAAATATCAGATTAACTATTAAGAAAATCAATATTATCATTAGTAGCAAATCCCTAATTTGTAATTGTAAATGTAATCATCAACTTCTCACCATTGCTAAAGAAAGTATCCAAACCTAATAAAGTTTTGTCAACTTACACACGGGAACAGCTCTATATAAAGAGATAGATAGCCTTAAAAAAGGGATAGGGAAGAATATTTCTTCTTTGTCCCATCTAGTACCCTAACGGGACAATGCTCGAACCTTTTTATAGATGATTTGAAAAAAATAAATATTATTCAATGGTTTACTTCCTTAATGATTTTCTTGAACTCAGTCGTTTCTGAATTAAGATCATTCTCATTGTCTAAGCTTTGGGCATAATTCCATAACTCTTAAGGCTGGGTGAGCATTTTTGCTTTGTTGATTTTTTTGATGCTCTTGCCTCATACAAAAGTATATCTGCACGTCTAAGCTCCTATTGGTGCCATCGGCATGGATTTGTTTTAGATTGAAAAGGCCTTATGATGCCGGCATTAGGACCACCTGTTTGAAGATTTCTTTAAAGCTGCCTTTTAATTTGGACCTGGTTAAAAATGGACCGGAAAATATAAAGGGGTAGCATTGTCTTTCGGGAGATTTGGGTAGGGATTAAAGCTAAATAAGAGTACTAATGACAGTGAATTTGTCGGTCATTTTATTTACGGATAATTAAACTGCAGTTTAGTAGTATTTTATCTTGACAAAGCATTAACTGAAAAGCCAAAGCTTAAATTAAAACTTTGATTGTTATTACCATAACTATAGGATAGGGATGAATTCATAAACTTCAGGTAGCTAAATTGAACTCCTATAGTTGTATAAAACTCTTTTGCTTTAGTTTTGATTTGAACCGGATCTATTAATACATAAGAATTTGCAAGAATGGTGCTTTTGTAATTACTCTCAATTTCTTTTGTATTGTAGTCCGAAATTGGCATTCCCGTTAAAGTATAATTGCCTAATAATTCAATTTTTGAACTTGTAAAAGCTACCCCTGCAGCGATGAAAAAATCTGCAAAGCTAACTTTTTTTGATAGCAATATTTCAGTATTTAATGCATCTAGTTTCGTATTTCCTCTATTTTTTGAAAAAGGGGTATCGGATTTTAAATTAATTTTACTGTTTAAATTTAAAGTATTATATCCAAATAAGACAGAACAATTTACGACTTTAGCATCATCGTCATCGTATTTATAATTATAATAATCTTCAGGAAATAGAAGAATATTGATATTTTGTTTAATGGCTAATCCAAAAGCATTAATCTTGACATAATCTTTATGGAATCCTCCATATCGAAATAATATTTCAGTTCCCCTTGCAATGCTCATGTCTAATTGAAAAAGGGGTATACTACTGCCGACATCATTAACAATAGCTTTTACGGGAGTAAGATTAAAATATGTTCCATTGATTGGAAGCGAAGGTCTTTGTTGTGTAATTGTATCTCCATTTGCGATTACAAATTTTATTTCTGAGGGTTCAGTAAAAACAGCAAAAACAGATTTGTTATTTTTTTCTCCGCCAATTATTGTGGGCATAGTGAAATTTGTTGGATGAATCTGTTTCAAATGAGATAGTTCTAATTTCGTAATGTCAAATGATTTATATGATTGAGGAATTGGAATGAATGTCATTTGAATTTTAAAATCGAATTCAAAAATTTCTTTAGGTCTTGCAGTTGTTTGCCAATTACGATATAATCCGGATGAAATTGTCTTAAATAAAGGAGTTGTGTAAGCAAGTAATAGTTTTTCTGAATCTGATTTTATTGCAGAGCCATAATTTTGTCCATTGCTTTTCAATACAAAAAAAATAATTATAAATAATGTTTTTGCATATTTCGTAAACATAGAATTTATTATGAAGTTTGTTTTTAAAATAGATTAAATGTATCTGATTTGGTTTCAGATTTAAATCAACTGATGTGGAGTGGTCTGATTTAAAAAAAAACAGTTGTTTTGTATTTAAACAACTGTTTTTAAAAAGTATATATTATAAAAGTATACTGCCACGTTTTTAGATATAAAAAATCAGTAGGATTAGGTTTTTTCTAAAAAGGAATGTGGCATTATTTTAAGTGAATAGCTATTTTATAGCCGCATTAAGTTCTTTTAGAATTGTTGTTCCTTTTGCGCCAAGCGCATCCCAAACAATTACTCCCGCTAAATTATTTGATTTAACATAATTAGCCTTTTCCAAAATATTATCTTTACTGTCGTAGGTTACAAAAATACCTTCAGATCTGTTTACAGCAAAATCAGCTTTAGCAATAGGATCATGGAAAATTTCCCACTTAGTAGGATTATTATTTAATTTTTCCATTAGCGTATTATATCGGATAATGCCTGGTGTTTCTGCAGGGAAGCCAGAGGGTACGGTTTGATTTCCTGTAGGGAAATAAGGCCTGGAGGGGTCTATTGTACCTGGAATGGTTACATTTGTCCAATATCTGGCATACAAAGCAACTCCAATTTTAATCTTGGTAGAAGGTATTCCTTGTGAAAGAAGGTAGTTAACCTCAGTATCGGCGTTAAAATTTGTCGACAAAGAAGGATTTGCCGGCATGTTTGCTCCTCCGGAATATAATGCTGTATGATGTCCGGTTATATTAGACCAAGAACCCATGTAATCGTATGACATAATTTCAAAATGATCAACATATTTGTTAAGTTCTGTAAAGTCTAAAATTGCAAGATGGTTGATATTTGGGGATAATGCAATATCAATTTTATAAGTGTTTCCTACTTTTAGGTAGAGTTCTCTGCAAATATTAACCAAAGCATCTGCTTGGTAGGGTGTTTCTGGAAACTCATAATCAACGTGTATAGCATTTGGGAATCGAGTAAATCTTCTGATTTCTGCTGCATTGGACACGCTCTGGACAAAAGCAGCTAAATCGTCTGGATTAGTTCCAATCCTGTCAAAAGCCCCTGTTCTTAGGGGATCGTTTGGATTGTCATCTTTTGGCCAGCCACCAATAGCAATTCCATACGGAATAGTTGGATAATCATTCAAAGCTTTAAATATAGATCCTTCTCCTAAAGATGTACCATTGGCAAAAACAATATTTGCATTTTGTCCATCCGGGCTACCTGCCCAAACAAATCCGCCCCATGCCCAAAGGTCGTCAAGAGCCAACTCATTTTTTTTCCATGCAAAGGCCTCGCTGCCAATAGCGGTTTTTCCATCACCAATAACACAGAAAGAGGGGATCATTTCATCCATCTGATAATCACCACCAGGACCTGCTTTTTGTAACATTTCAGAAGCAGTAAAAGCTGCCTCATATCTACCATAACTAGGATAGTATACAGAGACAATTTTCCCGGTTGGGTAACTTGGACGAATAGGGATTTCTGGGGTGTCAGTGCCTCCGGGTAAGGTACCCTTTTCTGTTTCTGGTATAGGTTCACAAGAAGCCTGGATTAAAGTAAGTCCAAGAATAGCGGACAGAAATTGAATTCTTTTTGTCATAAAATTTGTTATTTACGCGATTAATAATCGTGCAAAGAACAAATTAATTCCTCAGTAAGTCGCCTTGAATAAGACATTAAAATGGCATAATAAAATTTTCTCCGAACAAAATTGATTAAATTCCAAAAAGCTTCTTTAGCCAACTTTGCTTTATATTTATAAATTTAATATTTTGCTTCTGAGTCTTCTATTTCTTCAGTTCAACATTATATTTCTTAGCAAATCTTCGATATTATCGATGTAATGTTGGTTAATAGATGTCTCGGATTTAACTTGCTGTCGTCCATCAGGAAAATTAACTATGTAAGTAGATTTTTTGAAGATTTAATACTTTTATAATGCTCTTTAATAATTTGACCTGTGGTCATTTAAAATGCAATAAGATAATAAGGTGAACTGTATACTTTATATCCTTATCTAAAAAAGTTGTAATTTTTCAAGGGAATCATGGTTCTTAAATATTGGTTTTAAGTATTTTTCAAGATCAGTTTTTAATTTGAGCCGCTGTTCTTGAAGTATCAATATTTTTTGATAATGTGTACCGATGATCCCTTTTATGGGATAATATTCCAATACGATTGTTTATAAAGCATTGATATGTTTTTGGAAATTCTAACTGTGTTGCCTTATCATCAACAATTAGGATTCTACAATTAATTCAATCGTAATGATTTGTTTTCTAAAGTAATAAATGCGATTTTAAAAATGTATTGATAATTAATTTCTATTTGTTTTAATTAAAACTGGAAAAAGGTGTTTATTTGACCGGTTTTTCTACCAAGAAGGAGCAGGCTGTACTATCTTCGCAGCGAGACACTTCGCGCCTTCGACTCTTTCTCTCCATCCCGCCGGTCATGCCCAGGATTGGGACTCTCCGAGCGGGATCTTTGAGTTTTATCTAAATTCAGTGGGGTTGTGAAACGAGCTAGACGCCTTTTAGAATCATTTTTTTGATTCTTTTCTTCCATAAAATTTTTAATGGCTGCTGTTTTTCCTTCCAAAAATTTGGTATACTCTTCCTTTACTACAATCCCTTCCTTTCCAAGAGCACTCTTTAGTTCTTTTTTATGTGCATTGGTATCCAGAAGTCCTTCAGCTTCTTTAAGATGAGTAATGTATATATCATCGATCTCATTTTTTTTGATAAAATCTTTCAGATCCTCTTTATACTGATTCATATATTTCTCCCGGTCTAGATGTTCTTTTGTGCCATAACCAAGTTCAGCCATATATTCTTCCCTTATCTTCTTTATCTTGCCCCTGTCCAATTGATACTTCCCTTGGGCGGTCTTTAACGGTTCATTATTATCATCTGTCTGACAAACCAAACGTACATGTTCTCTGAGTAATTCAGATTTCCCTTCAAGCAATTGAAACCCTAGCCCTATATACGCCGTTTTAGATGGCAATCGTGTCCTGTCTCCAACAATTTTCATATCTTTATTCCTGTCATTAGTTTCTGCACAGTTCCAATAAATAGTATTGCTAAGACCCTGAACCGATTCTGTTTTCTCCCCGTCACTATGACCTTTTAAGCGACCTAGTTTCTCTTCAACAGCTTCCCTTTCTATAAGAGCCTGTTCAAATTCCGATAATTCTTCATAGTTAGACTTCGAAAGCAGGCGTCTTGCCGCCTCATTGGTTAAATACTTAGTTACCGGGGTATTGCAGTCTCCCATCGAAGCTGTCATTGCTCCCAAAATAAGAAGCCTGTCTTCCTGTGGAATAGATTGGTTTGTGATATCTGATATCAGATCTTTAATAGGGCCTTTATACATCTGCCTGTTAGCCTCGCTATTCATTCGAGGTGTCTTACACAGGAAATCTACTATAGCTTCCTTAGCTGGTTTGTTCACACTACGAGATCCTCCATAAATAATAGTTACCTCTTGATCAATATCATTGTTTTCTAAACTTTCTTTTACCATACTTCGTTCCTGCTCATCAGGATAAAGATCCTTCAATACATCTTTAATACTTCGGACGCTTTCATGGGCAATCATATTGAGATTAAATTCTATGTTTGGAAAAGTACGCATTAGCCAAATTACCCCCGTTTCTGAAATGGGGCAATTATCTAAGTACAACCTTTGAAGATTTTGCAAATTCCCTAATGTTTCAGGAACTTCAATAAGCAAGGTTCCCGATGCGTTCAGTTCTCTAAGATTCAATAGTTCTCCTATGGAGTCAGGAAAACGTGGTATCCTATTCGAACTTAGGTCTAGATGTGTAAGATTTTGTAACTGGCCTAAGGATTCAGGTAAATCCCTAATCTGGGTTCCGGATAAGTTCAATCTTTCAAGTCCCGTTAGCTGTATTATTGAATCGGGGAATTCCTGTAACAGGTTAAAGCTTAGATCCAGAACGGTAAGATTAGGTATTGTCCTCGCTATATCATGTATCAATTCATCTAAACTCTCATTATTCAGAAGTAAATTGGACAGATCTATGCTCGTTGCCACCGATCCCTGAGCAGTAGCGATTCTTGTTCTGGCCGTTATCATGTACTCTTGCCTCCTATAATCTGGAGTATTTAACAATACATCTTGAGGATATACATCTATATCTCCTATTGTTACATTGTTAGAAGCGGAGGTGTTTTCAATAACTATTTCGCCCTGGCTTGGTACTATATCGCAATTAACTACACAGTCTGGAAGATTTTCGTGCAACCAGAACATTGTTCTGGCTGTAATGTGAGTATTGGCTACATCCAACCTTTGAAGTCTTTGTAAATTTCTAAATGTTACAGGTAAAACAGCTACATCAGTATCACTTACATTCAGCCTAGTAAGACTTGACAATTGGTTTAGGGAGCCAGGCAATTGCTGAAAAGGATTGTTGGATAGATTAAGTTCGGTAAGGTTAGGTATTATCCTTACTGTATCATGTATCAATTCATCTAAACTCTCATTATTCAGAAGTAAATTGGACAGATCTAAGCTCGTTGCCCCTGATCTCTGGGTCATGGCTATTCTTGCTCTAGCATCTTCAATATTATTCATATATTTTAACCATTGGTGTAATTAAATTATTTGATTTTTAACATTGTTTATTGGTCTATCAAAAAATAAATTTATTGATCTATTGAGCCAATGGCAATGCTGTTATTTTTTGCTAAAACCCTTGTTTTAAAACCTTCAAAAGTTTTAGCATAATTGTTTCTAATTCTGAACTAGTCGCATAATTGTGAAAATAATGTTTCAGTTCTTTTTCTTGATTTCCTAAACATTATAAAGTTGTGGCTTATAATCTTTTGATTCACTCTTTTAGGCGCTTCTAATTTTATACTAACTGTTTCAAGTAAATCAATTGAATGCTTTGAGATAACTAACCTTTATTTCCAAGCAATATGCAATCAGACATGCGTTGTTTTATATTTTTCAAAAAATGAACAAGATGAACTTCTGCTTTTGTACTATCTAAAATTCCATTTATGGAAGATACTCCATGAAGTTTATATTCGTAAAATCAGCTGTTTTGAGAAGAAAAAAAACTTTTGAAGGTGCTGTTTCAAATTCATCTTTGCGGATTTTAATTCTTTGACGTGTATATTTGCAAGTCTCCAAAGGCACACAATCCACGATGAATAGTATTCAAATTCGAAAAACCGAGAGGCTACTTTATTAAACTGACTTCGCTCAATTAAATTTGGTATTTGTTGCTTGTTAATCTCTGTAAATAAAGAATTTTTACTGCTCATAGACATAAATTCAGTGATTAAACTTAATGTAACTTTTAAATCAGACATTTTTTTGTTTTCTTCCAACATTCGATTTATGCTCTAATTTACCATTCAAAGAGCTTATAACATTTAAAACGCTAGATTTTTTTACTTTATTTGGCATAGATATTGGTTTGTTTTTTGATTTTAAGATGCTGAAGTTTAGTATCTTGAGTAATATCTAAACCATTTGTTTTACTGCAAATATTTACACCCAATGGATTATTTTATATTTTACATGTTTGTAAATCAAAACTATTCATATTATACTTTGCCTATTCTTTGGTAAAATCTTCCGATTGTTGAATAGTTAACTATCTTTTTGGAGTGAATTTTCTTTCAGTTGACTTTGTCTGCCCTTCTGTATGATTTCGGACACGATCAGGGCTCTGAGACGAAGATCTTTGATTGATAGGTGTTGTGAATCGTGCCAGAGGGTTTTTTTGATCGCGAAATTTTGTAAATTTCGACTGCTGTTCAGACAAAAAATTTTTGTACTCGTGCCTTATATCTGCCCCATCTTTTTTTTCAAGTATTGCCTTAAGTTCGTTTTGTTGTGAAGTCATATCCAACAGGTCTTTAGCTTCAATAAAGTAGTCAATGTATAAGAGATTTTTCATCCCTTCCTTATCAATAAACTCCTCCATATCTTGTGTATATTTGACTATGTATTTCTTCCGTTCAAGCTGATCTCCTGTGGCTAATCCCAGATCAGCTATATAATTATTTTTTATCTTCTCTATCTTTGGTTCGCTCAACTTATAATGACCGTCGGATGTCTGTATCGGTTTATTGTCCTTAGTTTCACAAATTAAACAAGCAAATTGCTGAATTAATTCAGGATTATTTTTTATTAGATCAAAAGCAATAGTTGGATAAGTCGATGTAAGAGGTAAGTTTCTCTCTATCTCTCCAACAAACACTACATTGGGAGGAGGTCTATTCATATCGATATGTCTTTGATCAACTTTTTCTTTGGAATAAACTAAATTAATAAGTCCGTACATCTGTTCTATTTCTTCATTGGGTTTATAACCTGGCAAATTCCTTACTTTCTCTATAACAGCTAGTCTTTCTATAATGAACTTATCGAGATCCGATACTTGAGTCTCCTTTCCAAGTTGTCCAATTCTTTTTTGTTCCAAATAATGTCTAACTGGAGAGGTGCAATCTCCCAGGAAAATAGACATTTCTTCCATGATGGTATTTCTTTTTTCTCTGGAGGTATTTTCGTCAAATAATTCCTTTAACAGACCTAAAGTCGGAGGGCCATACAACTGTCGTTCATACTCGCTATTAATCGGTACTTTAACCAAAAACTCTTTTATTGCCTCTTTTGCGGTTTGCTGTACTGGATTATCTCCTCCATAGGCAATGGTTACCATATCCAGATCACAGCTTCCCAATCTCTTCATAACGGAAGCTAGTTCCTGATCACTTGGATAAAGCGTTTTCAATACCCCCTCAGCAGATTGAACTTGATCATGGGCTGCCATATTGTATCGAATATTTACACCCTCTCGTTCTTCGGAAATACGATTCAACAAACTCATTGATTCCAGTGAAAGTGGATTATTAAGGAAGTTCAGCAATTTAATATTCTGAAAATTTCGTAATGTTTCAGGTAAATCAACAATCTGACAGCTGACGGCCGATAGCTTCTTAAGACTAGATAGTCGACCTATGTTGGTTGGCAAACTCACCACTCCACAATTCGATATGTTCAGATCTTCAAGATTCGACTGATAGGGTATAGATTGAGGCAAGCTCGTCAGCATTGGATTCTCTGATGCATTCAAGAGGACTAAATTCTGGTGCTGCCATATTGAGGCTGGTAAACTCGTTAGTATTTTATTTTGGGATACATCCAGATTAATAAGACTTTCTAGGTAGGATAGATCGTCAGCTATATATCTAAGCTTGTCATTCTGGGCTAAATAAAGGTGAGTAAGATTTGGCAGGTAGAATATCGGTTCAGGCACTATCTCAAGCTGGGTGTCCGCCATATACAGTTTAGTAAGGTTCGATAACTTGGAAAAGGATGTTGGTAAATCACTAATTTTACTTCCTGATAGATTCAGCTCTTTAAGATTCGATAGGTCACCTGTCGATATTGGCAAAAAAAGAAGTCTGCGGTTTTGAGATACATCCAGAGACTCAAGATTAGAAAGTTTACCTAAATCATAAGGTAATTCCTTAATCTTGGTTTCTCTTACTATCAACTCTCTAAGATTCAGGCATTCGCATATAGAGTCAGGTAAATATCTAAGCTTCTTATTACTAAACAGATTCAGTTTAGTAAGAGTTGACAGCTCGTTTAGGTCGGATGGTAAATCCGTTAGGTCGTTGTGAGATAGATCCAGCACAGTAAGGCCTGATATTTTCTTTATGCTGGGCATCAATTCTTTTAACTGCTCTGTGGTCAGACCAAAGTCGTACAGATCTAAGCTTGTTGCACCAGATAGCTGTGCATTAGCTATTTTTTCTCTAGCTTTTGAAATGTTACTCATAATATTTTTTATTTACATTGTTCGTTTTTATATCTATTGCTTACCTGAGCTCTACTATTAAAATATTGGTAAAAAATATTCAAATGTGTGTTTCGTCCCCTTTAGTCAATCGCCTTTATCATGAATATTATTCCATCTGTTGTTTGCATATGCTAAAGATTCTTTCCTTGTTAATTTCTTATAATTAACCATTGTAGTAGCAATCTCATCTGATAAGTAATTCCGACAAATTTTATAAAATTCTCATGTGTTATGTTTACATCATTCTCTTTTAATAATTTAGGGTTATTATAAACAAAATCTCATTATCACTTTTTCTGGTTGAGTAGATTTTCCATCATAGACATACACGTCATCTGTCCTCTTCACTATTGAGTCCATTTATCGTCCTCTCAAAAGTTCCATTGTAGAACTGACCGTTTACATATAATAAGTTCTGGTATATCGTCGTAAATCCTTAAAGTAACATTTTGAAACATGGTATCTCCGTCATGCTTTCTGTTATTAAAACTCTTACTCTCTAAATTCTTATTATCTTTATGTTTCTTTTAATACTTTTTCAAAAACCAGTAGTCTTGATATATTCTTAACGAAATTAAGAACTATTATATAGCATTCGATTCAAATAAGACATAAAATTGTCTTGATAAGGCATGTTTGCCGACGGTCAACTAGTCTTTCAGGTCTTACTCACTGCTCGTTACTTAAAAACATACGAACAAAGTAGATTACAACCTTCTTACCCTTCGCTAGTATATAGCATCTGAAGAAAAAATAGTGCCTGAGGCGCACTTCGGAATGCCTGATGTTATTCAAATTTATAGTTGTTCTATTTGAAAACCAGCCACAATAAGATATAGAAAACTACTATAATAAGACATATTGTAAAATGGCAATTTATTCTTAAGGGGGCATGTAAATGTATGCGCATAAACCCGAAGCGACTATCTTTATATAATTCTCCTCTCAAAAAATGTAGAACATATATTTTTGAGTCCTTGATCTGAAATTTGGGTTGTCAACGCAAAAAGGGGTGTTCTTAAGGTGAATTGCTATGTCTTTATTGAAAAAAAAGACGTTTCTGACGCAAAAATATACGTCAATGGCTCAAAAAAACATACGTTCGGCTTACTAAAGCGAAAAAGTTATATTTCTTACAGTTTTGACTATTCTTAGCGATTTTTAGCTTCACTATGGGTAGAAATTGTTTTTATATTGGATTATTTTATCTTTTGTGATAGTGCAATGTTTTTTTATGTAAATATTTTGATGTGATATTTTTATGTCTTCTTGTGATTGAAAAAAGATTTAAAAAAAGTTAAAATTGTCTCTGTAAAACAGCAATGGAGTAGCGTTACATTTGAAGACGCTTGGAAAGCGAGAGGATTAATTTAGAATGAATATTTAAAGAACTAACAATAGACTAAATTAGAGTTTCAGGAATTTAGTATATCAAAAAGGATTATCTAACTAAAGCTGCATAATATTATTGTGAAAGGAGTAGTCATAGGTATTGAACTTGATGTAGTATTAGTGCCGGGTGTAAGAGAATTCGCTGATGAAGCTTTTGACGACTGCTAGGTCCCGAAGAATACCCCGGAGCGCCTTCACTATCCAACACATTTTGAAGTGTTTTTTCAATTTGCTTCTTTTTACTACTTGTCCATATCCGGGAATACCTCAGTATTTGTTGAAGAGAGCAGATTCATTTAAGTATTGTAACAAAAATGTACTTGTTGTGAGTAACAAAGAGCCAGAAGTTGCTCTTGACTTAAAAGTGCTAAAGATTGCAGAAAGGACTGAAGGTCGAGGATGCGGATATGTCATATGTTTAAGTGATGATTCTGATTTATAAGACCTATTAAAAAAAGTTATGGAAAATGGGGAGTTATGTACTGCATGTGAGGTAGTTGATTCTCAATATGGTATAAGAAATGGAATTATGTTTAGGGAAGTTATGGAGATAGCAAAAGTATATGGAGAAGTATATTCTAACGGTATATTTGAATAACAAGATGAAAAAATAGAGGATATTCTTTTAGGAGCGAGAATATTTTCTAAAAGTATGTCCTTAGAAGTAGACGAGGATATGGAGCCTATTCTTGAAACAGACAGAGTGGGGCTCAATAAAGATTTATCTTCTTAGAACAAATAGGTCGTAAACTTGGACCAACAATATTGATGGGGACCACCAGGAGGTCGTAAACTCTATTCAGGTCGAATCAGTTGCAGTATCTGGTGGTTTAAAACTGAGAATCAGTTATCCCGCTTAGAAAAATGAAAAGCCATAAAATTCAATTGAAAACAGCACCAGCTACTACATCACAAAAGGAAACAGCTACTCCAAAATTGAAATTAGCACCGGCTTTCCGAAGATATTAAAATAATCAAGATTTAAAAAAGGTTTAATAGTCAAAAAACGGTTGGTGAAAATTGCGAAGCATTATAAAATATAGTAAATACGAAAGATGATTTTTTAACTATTGGAATGTGTGTGAAGAGTTAATAGAATTTAAAGCAAGGTCTGTGAATTATAAAACCGATTATACAAAAAATAAATTATATGAATGTTTTTGAAAAATTTAGAAAAGCTAGTGAAAGAGTATTAAGGGCGCAACGATCGTCATCGGGTGAAACAAATTTGGATTTGTCTTCTTTAGATTTGGATTCGAAGGATTTAGAAGTATTGATGCCAGATATATTAAGGATACCTAATCTAGCCGAATTGAATCTGTATATGAATTATGATATTAAGAAATTGCCAGACTCCATATGTAGACTATCGAATCTTACTAAGCTGATTTTAGAAGAAACTGACATTACTGATTTACCTGAAGACATAGATCAGATATCACAGCTTACTTATCTATATGCAGCTGGAACTAAGATTCGGGTGCTACCAGATCGTATAGGTAGGCTGGCTAATCTTGAGGTTCTTGATTTAACAGGAAGTAGGCTTGAGCGTTTGCCTAACTCCTTAAGTGGGCTATCGAGTCTTATCAGGTTGGCAGTAGCAGACAATAGTATTACAGATGTGCCTGAAACATTACTTAATTTGGCACATATTCAACAATTGGAATTTCAAGGCAATCCTCTTTCAATAGATGCAATTAGCCTTTTAAACCGTATTGGACAGAGACCAGGTGTAACTGTCCAAACTAATTTGGCAGCCCATGATAGAATTCAATCCTATGAAGATATACTGGAAATTTTTTATCCAGATGACCAGGAGCGAGTACTGATGATAGGTAAGCTGGAAGCTTGTGACCTTGACCCTGTAACCATTACTTATGGAGGAGATGATCAGGAGGTAACATCTGCCAAAGATGTGCTGAAAAAATTTTGGGGTAAAGTCCCTGTTGATAGCGAATCTGAGCGGAATTTTTATGGCACTACGGCTAAAATGTTGTTTGAGAAAATACTAGACCCAAATACTTCCAGGGAGGAAGCAAATACTATCGTGGTAGAAATGGGTATTGCGCAGGGAGACTGTACTACTCCGGTTAAATCTTATCTGGAACAAAAGTATGTAGAAGAGCTCAGGAAGGAAGGTAGCAGGTTATCGGGTTATGATGAATTTATTATTGAAAGACTAGCCCTTGTAGAGGAAACAGGTGCTTTATCTGGTTTAAAATCGAGTGATAGAATAGAAGAGGTGAATGGACTTGTTAATTTAGTTTTTTCCAAAGAAAAAGTAGATCAGGCGCATATAACAATGAACAGGGTTCCTCCCAATGTAGTGTTTGTTGGAGGGGTAGAGAGAGAGCTGCCTCCTGTATCGAGTTATCCGGTGATTTGTTTTAGTTTGATAAAAGATAATCCTGAATTAATGGAGCAATTTGCTACTTTGATTTGTGAAACTAAGGACAATAAGCTGGTACAGACAATTGCTGGTGAGTATAAGGTGGATGAGGAAAAAATGAAGATGCTGAAAGAGAATTATTTAGGTACAGGAGATGAGCTGGAAAGGAAGAAATGTCTTAGCATGTATTTGCAAGATATGAACATATTTATCGAGAAAGAAGAAATGAAGGAATTCTTATACATTGAGCACTTTAAAGAAGCCAACGAACGTGATCTGGCGAATCTCCCTAAGCAGGAAAAAGAACTTAAGAGGCTGCTTGGCGAAAAAACCGGAAAAGAAAACATAGAACAGGAATACAAAAGATATGTGTCTGAAATGAAAATGTCCCTTATAGATTTTAGAAAAGACATGGCTAAAAAAGAGCGTATGAGTCAGTTTACAATTCCAACAATTAGTAGGAAAAGGTCTCGATCTGAGAGTCCTGATCAAGATCGTACAGAAGGACAGGGAGAGTTAAAAGTGCAACGTGTTTCTCAGCGAAGATTCTGAGCTACTACAGCCGAAAGAACTTCTGTTTTAAGAGATTGTCTTGATTTTTTTAGAATGAAGAGGACTGGAGAAGTGACAAGTTCGAAATAAGAGATGATAAATTAAATATGATTGTTAAGTCCGGAATCCGCATTAGAAACCTACTGCATCTGAGTTCATTTGTTTTTGTTATTTTTTTTAATTGGTCAAGATGTAATCTTCGATCCCTTCTTCAAAACTAACAATTACTCCCATTTTCAAAATCAAAATACACAAGTACTTCTCATTTAAAAATAGTTCGTGAGTACTTGTTTTTATTGAATAATCCAGCTTCGTTACGAAGTCTGATGCGGATTCTGGGTTAAAAATAGGATATGTACATTATAAAAACAAAATAGTGCAAAAATTAAATTAAAATATATGATTAATTATGTAGAATTTAGAGCAAGGACAGGAAAGGATGAGTCATCAGGTGGAGCAAGTTTGGATTTGTCAGCGGCAGACCTGTCTTCTGACGATTTAAAAGTATTGATGCCTGATATATTGGCGATAGCTAATCTTACCGAATTGATTCTGTTTGCGAATCCTGGTATTGAGGAATTTCCAGACTTTATATGTCAACTCCGGGATCTTAGGAAACTAGATATAGGAGGTACCAATATTACTGGTTTACCTGAATCCATAGATCAGTTATCAAATCTTACTCATCTAGCTGCATATGAATCTAAGATTAGGGAGCTGCCTGGTTCGATAGGTAGGCTGTCTAAGCTTAAGGTTCTTGCTTTAGAGGGAAATATGCTTACGCATTTACCTAACACTTTAAGCGGGCTATCGAGTCTTATAACTTTGGACATACCATACAATAGAATTACAGAGTTACCTGAAACATTAGAGAACTTGCCACGTATTCAAAAGTTATTTTTTCAACATAATCCTCTTTCAACCGATGCAATTAGCCTTTTGAGCCGTATTGGACAGAGACCAGGTGTAATTGTTCAAACTAATTTGGCGGCCCATGATAGAATTCAATCCTATGAAGATGTATTGAAAATATTTTATCCAGATGACCAGGAGCGAGTACTGATGATAGGTAAGCTGGAAGCTTGTGACCTTGACCCTGTAACCATTACTTATGGAGGAGATGATCAGGAGGTAACATCTGCCAAAGATGTGCTGAAAAAATTTTGGGGTAAAGTCCCTGTTGATAGCGAATCTGAGCGGAATTTTTATGGCACTACGACTAAAATGTTGTTTGAGAAAATACTAGACCCAAATACTTCCAGGGAGGAAGCAAATACTATCGTGGTAGAAATGGGTATTTCCCTGGGAGACTGTAGTACTCCATTGAAAACTTATTTGGAACAAAAGATGATAGGAGAGTTAATAAAGGGAGGTAACAAGTTATCGCATCAGAATGAGTTGATGATAGAAAGACTAGCCCTTGTAGAGAAAACAGGTGCTTTATCTGGCTTAAAATCGAGTGATAGAATAGAAGAGGTGAATGGGCTTGTTAATTTAGTTTTTTCCCGGAATTGGGTGGATCAGGCGCATATAGCTATGGATAGGGTTGCTCCAAATGTGGTGTTTGTTGGAGGGATAGGGAGAGATCTGCCTCCTGTATCGAGTTATCCGGTGATTTGTTTTAGTTTGATAAAAGATAATCCTGAATTAATGGAGCAATTTGCTACTTTGATTTGTGAAACTAAGGACAATAAGCTGGTACAGACAATTGCTGGTGAGTATAAGGTGGATGAGGAAAAAATGAAGAAACTGAAAGAGAATTACTTAGGTACAGGAGATGAGCTGGTAAGGATGAAATGTCTTAGCATGTATTTGCAAGATATGAACACATTTATCGAGAAAGAAGGGATGAAGGAATTCTTATACATTGAGCACTTTAAAGAAGCCAACGAACGTGATCTGGCGAATCTCCCTAAGCAGGAAAAAGAACTTAAGAGGCTGCTTGGCGAAAAAACCGGGAAAGAAAACATAGAACAGGAATACAAAAGATATATGTCTGAAATGAAAATGTCCCTTATAGATTTTAGAAAAGACATGGCTCAAAAAAAACCTATGAGTCAGTTTACAACCCCAATAATTAGTAGAAGGTCCCGGCCGGATAGTCCTGACCGAGATCAAAATCACACAGAAGGACAGGGAGAGTTAAAAGTACAACATGTTTCTCAGCGTAGATTATAAGCCAATACAGCCGAAAGAACTCTCTATTTTTAATAGATTGTCTTAATTTTTTTAGTATGAAGAGGATTGGAGAAGTAATAAGTTTGAAATAAGAGATGATAAATTAAAAATGATTGTTAAGTCCGGAATCCGCATTAGAAACCTACTGCATCTGAATTCATTTGTTTTTGTTATTTTTTTAATTGGTCAAGATGTAATCTTCGATGCTTTCTTCAAAACTAAGCACTTACTCCCATTTTCAAAATCAAAATACACAAGTACTTCTCATTTAAAAATAGTTTGTGAGTACTTGTTTTTATTGAATAATCCAACTTCGTTACGAAGTCTGATGCGGATTCTGGGTTAAAAATAGGATATGTAGATTATAAAAACAAATAGTGGAAAAATTAAATAAAAATATATGATTAATTATGTAGAATTTAGAGCAAGGACAGGAAAGGATGAGTCATCAGGGGGAGCAAGTTTGGATTTGTCTGACGCAGACCTGTCTTCGGACGATTTAAAAGTATTGATGCCTGATATATTGGCGATAGCTAATCTTACCGAATTGATTCTGTTCGGGAATCCTGGTATTGAGGAATTTCCAGACTTTATATGTCAACTCCGGAATCTTAGGACACTGGATTTAGGAAGTACCAATATTACTGGTTTACCTGAATCTATAGACCAGTTACCAAATCTTACTCATCTAGCTGCATATGAAACTAAGGTTCGGGAGCTGCCTGGTTCGATAGGTATGCTGTCTAAGCTTAAGGTTCTTGATATATCGAGAAGCAGGCTTGAGCGTTTACCTGGCTCCGTAAGCGGGCTATTGAGTCTTACCCGTTTGGATGTAGCAGACAATAGAATTACAGAGTTACCTGAAACATTAGAAAATTTGCCACGTATTCAAAAGTTATTTTTTAAAAACAATCCGCTTTCAACAGATGCAATTAGCCTTTTGAACCGTATGGGACAGCAAGAAGGTGTAACTGTTCAAACTAATATGGCTGCCCATGATAGCATTCAATTTTATGAAGATGTATTGAAAATTTATTATCCAGATGACCATGAGCTAGCGCTGATGGAAGGTAGGTTGGATGCTTGTAACCTTGATACTGTAATCATTACCGATGAGTGGGGGGATGAAGAGGAGGTATCTGGCAAAGATGTGATAAAAAGGTTTTTGAGTAAAGTCCCTATTGATAGCGAGTCTGATCGGAATTTGTATGGTGTTACGGCTAAAAGACTGTTTGAGAAAGTTTTGTATCCAAATACTTCGAGGCAGGAAGGAAATACTATCGTGCTAGAAATGGCTATTTCTATGGGAGACTGTGGTACTCCGGTTAAAACTTATCTGGAACAAAAGTATGTAGGAGAGATAAGAAAGGAAGGTAACGGGTTGTCGGATCATGATGAGTTCACGATAGAAAGACTTGCCCTTCTGGAGAAAGCAGGTAGTTTACCCGGTCTGAAATCGAGTGATAGAATTGAAGAGGTGAATGCGCTTGTTAATTTAGTTTTTTCCAAAGAAAAAGTAGATCAGGCGCATATAGCAATGAACAGGGTTCCTCCCAATGTAGTGTTTGTTGGAGGGATAGAGAGAGATCTGTTTCCTATTTCGAGTTATCCGGTAATTTGTTTTAGTTTGATAAAAGATAAGCCTGAATTAATGGAGCAATTTGCTACTTTGATTTGTGAAACGAAGGACAATAAGCTGGTACAGACAGCTGATGGTGAGTATATAGTGGATGAGGAAAAGATAAAAAAGCTTAAAGAGAATTACTTAGGTACAGGCGATGAGTTAGTGCGGAATCAACATGCCTCCAAATATGAGGAAGAGATGAAAGAGTTTATTAAAACAGAAAACATGAATGATTTAGTATACTCTGAGCATTTAACCGAAGCCAACGAACGCGATCTGGGGAATCTCCCTAAGCAGCAAAAAGAACTTAAGAGGCTGCTCGGCGAAAAAACCGGGAAAGAAAACATAGAACAGGAATACAAAAGATATGTGTCTGAAATGAAAATGTCCCTTATAGATTTTAGAAAAGACATGGCTCAAAAAAAAACTATGAGTCAGTTTACAACCCCAATAATTAGTAGAAGGTCCCGGTCTGAGAGTTCTGACCGAGATCGAAATCATACAGAAGGCCAGGGAGAGTCAAAAGTGAGGCATGTTTCACAGCGAAGGCTTTAAGTCATTATGGCCGAATGGCTCCTTAACGGATTAAAACAGAACAGCAAATTTTAAATTATTTTTTAACTAATAATAAATCATGTCTGCAAAAGAAGAAATAACATGAATGTCCCAGGGGGAATTGCAGCTGCAGTGAAATCCTATTGATGAGCAGGAAGCTTTGTAGGTTGAGGTTACATGAGGCGACACTTCTTAATCTGAAAGAGCGTTGCTACTTGTAAGAAAAGCTTATCTGGAGCTAAGGAGAATCAGGAATTTCAGGGGGCAGGAATTTAACAAGGCTAAGAACGTTGTAGGTGATGAAACGAAGAAAGTGGATAAGGGAAATACTTTTTGTTAATAAGGGAGAATAAAGAATGCGAAGAAGGTTTTTAACGATGGGCAGAAAGTTCTTAAAGATGTGTGTAATGCTCTCTCTAAAGTTGAATATCTCTTAAAACAGCTGAGGACAACACGGTAGAAGCATCTGTTGGATCAACAGGAAGTGTTACCGTATTAGGAGCGAAGTCTAAAATATTCTCTCAAAGGGAAAGTGTAGCTACTAAAAGTGATTAGTGATGTAGAGTTTATGGCAATGCTAGGAAGGGATGAGTTATCAGGTTTCTTTTATGTAGAAATGAAAATCTAATATAAAAACTTATTATGATATTTAAATGGCTTATTGAAGGGGATGGATAACAAGTAGGTTTTTACCTTTGGACCATTAATAATTCAAAAAAAAAAAATTATATGTTACATTTTTTTTTATCTCAATCAATTGACGGGCAGTTAATTGCCTGGGGTGGGTCGATCAGAAGAATTCTAAATATCGTTACGGCAATTTTTGCGATAGTTGGTGGTTTTTTAGTGTTTTTTCAATACATGCAAGGAAATGATCAGGCACAAAAGAATTTTGTAAAATTTATAATAGGTTTAGCTATTGTAGGTTTAGTGAATGTTATTGTTACATTTTTTCTTCCAGATGCGGATGTTTTTTAGAAACTAAGCACATTGGTCCAGGGTTGTCTAAAATGGCTCCTAAGCCAGGATTAAAAGGAATAAATCACATTTTATTAGATGATTATTTGTTACCAATACCAATTAATAAAAAAGCCAATAGGTTTGTTGTTTTTGCTTACAGATAACATGTAATAGTAATGGAAGTCTTAATTATTTAAAAAAAAATTATGCCGGGAACAAAGTCAGGAACGCTTAGGGCTTATGATTTCGATGGAGTACTAGCTAGTAAACATCACCACAATGCAGTTACTTCAGCACTAAACAGAGCAATAAAGGGAAGTGGGAATTTTCCAAATGGGACTCGTAATATAGATGAGGCACTTGATTTGCTTAGAGCGAATCCTATTGGAGCAGCAGCAAGAGAGTGGGTAGATCCTATCTTGTTAAGAGCGGGGGTTGGCCTTTTTAAATCACAAGGATTTATAGATACACTTGTTAATACACATAATGCTGGAGGAGACTCTATTATTGTTTCTGCTTCTGGATTTCCAGGATTAATCAATTATCTGGTGGACAAAGAGGGTTTGGCTCATTTGCTTCCGCCGGATAATGTATTTACTGTGGATTACAGAGATACGTCTCTTATTCCCGGATTAAAGAGAGATATGATTAAAATGGTGGCTGAACAATTAGAATACACAAATGTTGTGTTTTTAGATGATAATATAAATAATGTTAATGAGGTTGCATTATTAGATGGGGTTGAGACGATAGATGGGGCGTTCTCTGTCGCAGCTATACAGGTCGATGCAAGGCAAGGTATAGAAGATGTCAATATGCTTGAAAGGGCTAACAGGACAGAGCTGGAATATAATAGAAAAGCACAGTCTGTAACTGATGAGCCAATTTATTCGAATAACGCTGAGGCTGTAGCTGAGGCTATGGCTGAGATAGCTGAGGTTGAGGCTGAAGTTGATCTGATTTATTCGAATAGATTTGAGGCTGTAACAGAAGAACCAATTTATTCGAATAACCCAGAGGCTGTAGCTGCGGCTGCGCTAGAATCAACAATTTCTTCTCCAGTGCAAAAGTTTGATAAGCAGACTTCTCGCTCGCTAACTGAGCAGTTTGAGTTGTTTGTGCAAGTTGCAAAGAAGGATAAGAAAAATCCTCTTTATAAGGAAAATCTGAGCGCGGCGAAAGATGCTCTTTCTAAACATATGAATAGCTTGGGGCAGGCCGATAGTGTGCGGCCTGCACAGGCTCCGGATAAGTCAAATCCTATTATAAAATTTGCAAGGGGTATTTTTAAAACTACAAACACATCGAAAGGGGTCCCGAAACAAAACGAGGCTGTGCAACAAAAATCAGATGTATTACGAGCGAAAAGAATAGCTGCATTACAAAGGATAAAAAGTCAGGAAATACCAGTACGAATGACTGTTCAAGATCTTTTCATCCAAGTAGAGCCAGATTCTCCTACTATGGAGCCGGGTTCGATTATTCTCCCAAATAATGAAGGTGCCGCTGCTGCTCAATCAGATCATAGAGAGCATAATTTTCTTGCAGAATTGAATACAGTTTTGTCCAGTCGTCAAAAGAATGAACATGCATCTGCTTTGCCAGATCTTAGTGCGTTCAAAGAACCTTCTGTTGCATTAAGAAGAAAGTCTCCTCCTTTACACAGGGATGCGCAGAATCCTAATGGTAAAGGGCACGAAATTCCTAAAAAAACTGAAATTAAACCTAACCCATATGGCCGAAAAATGTAAATATTTAATAAAATTTACAACGTTAGTGATATTATCTGATGAATATACCTATAAATTTCGAGGTGTTAATGGTATTAAGTTTTGGATTGGATAGATTTATTTGGATAGAAAGATAAAATTAGGTTTTACACGAATGTTTACTGGCGGTTTTTACTGATTGTTTTGCAACAGGAAAAAATAAGGGAATAGCAAGTTATAAAGAATAAAAAATAGAGGATTATATAGCGTACAGGGGGAATTATTTTAAGTTTTTTTAAATTTTAAAGGATATTGATATTGATAAGACAAAAAAACAGGAAAATTAAAATGATTAAATTTTTAAAAAATAATATTTGGATACTAATACTACTTTTTTGTTTTAATGCAATGGGACAAAACAATAATGAATATTATAAAAAAGCAATTGATTATGCCTCAAATGAAAACATAGAAGAAGCTTTGAGGAGTATTAACAAGGCTATCAATTTTGAAGGAACTAAGGCTTCTCCATTGTTTTATTTTCATAAATACGAATACCTTATAAAACTTAAAAAATTTGAATTGGCAATTCAAACATTAAATGATGCCCTTTATATTTTACCAAATTCTGTATTATTGCTTAATGCTAGAGCCGAATTTTTTTTTGCGCTTAAAATGTATAAAAAAGCAGTTTTAGATTATCAAAAAATTATTGCACTGGTAAAAGATAAAGAATTAATAATCTATAATGTAAAATTGGCAAGCACTAAATTTTTAATTAGAGATTTTGAAGGTGTTGCTGTTATTTTACAATTAATTTTTAAAGAAGACCCATCAAATATTGATGCTTTAAATTTATTAGCCTCTTTGTATATAGAGCATTCAGAGTATGCAAAAGCTGAACAGCTTTTAAATAAAGTTTTCAACGAACATCCCTCCCAGGCTTTTATAATAGTAAATCTCGGATTTGTATATCAAAAAAAAGAACAACACAAGGAAGCTATTTCTTGTTTTAATAGAGCTTTGATATTAAATCCTGACAATCCGATTGCTCTTTCTAACAGAGCTTATAGTAAATTGAGAATGTCAAATATTGATGGGGCTATTTCAGATGTTAACAAGTCAATAGATTTGTTACAGTCCAACTCTTATGCTTATATGATTAGGGGAAAAATTTATTTAAGTGTAAATAAAAGCAAAGAAGCATGTGTTAATTTTGCAATAGCTAAAAAACTGAATTTTTCGGAACAATATGGATCAGAAGTGAATGAATTGATAAAAAATAATTGCCAATAAATGCTCTAGCTAAGCCACTCTGCACTGAAAGTGAAGAGGTTTGTTTTACGAGGGAATGAAAGGTCTTTGCTTTTTTTCATTAGAGAATGAAATTTGAATTTTTATCTGCATTTTTTTTTGTGATGGTTCCAGATATTCATTAACCCTCATATTTGTAATGTTTCCAGTACTCCAGGCTTCATAACTGCTTGCCTAAAAATGCTGTTCTAAATAACGTCGTGAACTTTACAATTTTACAAAAAAGTTACTGTCCTGTCTGCACTTAGAATCGGACTGTCCTTTTATTGGTAGAAGTGAAAATCTAATCAAAAAAACTTATTTTAATGTTTTTATGTCCTATTAACGTAGATGAACGGCCAGTGGTTTTGTATTTTGGAGCTTGTTGTATTTAAGCTTTATAATTGTTATCCTGATGCATTTTTAAGAATAAAAAAGAAATAGTCTAGCTATCAAATAAATGCTAATTTAAAATAAATACTAACGACTCAATTTATATAAAAAACAACATGAAAAACCTATTAAAAATAGATAGTTTATTAAAATTTTCAAAAACAATAACAATTATTTCATTAATTATCACATTTTTATCTGTTTTTGTTAGCCTGGCTTATTCATTTTATTTAAATAAGACCTTAATAAAAGAAAAAGTTTATTTATTAGATGGTGCAAATGGAGAAGTATATACAGCTAAGATAATTAAAGATGAATTAACATATCGCGAGCCTGAAATTTATAATCATTTAATGACTTTTCATAAATACTTTTTTGATCTTGATCAGTATAACTATCAAAAAAATATAGAAAAAGCATTAGATCTTATAGATAATAGTGGTAAAAATTATTATCTAACTTTAGTAAATGAAGGATGGTACAACTCACTAAAACTTAATAATCTGGTTCAAAAAATAGAACTAGACTCTATTAATACAAACGCAATGGTATATCCTTATGCAGCTACAGTTTATGGGAAGACAGTAGTATATAGGTATGGTGAAGAAAACAACGAAAAGGATAAACAAGAAAAAAAGATACAGATTCGTTGTAATCTTTTCGATGTTGCTAGGACCAGGGAGAACCCACATGGATTGCTAATCTCTAATTACAATATTGTATATCATGGAAAAGAATAAGAAAATAATAGTAATTGCTGCATTTATGATTTGCCTTTCTATTTTGGTAGGGTTTATTTATATGACTTTTTTTAAAGAAACAAAAGAAGATCAAAAATCGAAGTTTGAATTTGAAGTTCCTAAATTTTCAAGAAAAAAAGCAGAACCTACTTCAAAATTTGATTATTACAACAATCAGATCGATCAAGAAAATATTAAAAAAGCATTTTTATTAGCAAAAGAAGATTCTATTAGGGAGGCTTTGCAAGTTCCTGAACAAGAAAGTTTTTATAGTAAAGAAGACTTTCAGGAAGATCTGCGAGATTCTCATAAAAAAGATTATGAAAATCATTTTTCAGATAATAATAAAGTGCAGAACCAGGAAAATTTAAGTAGATTATTAAATGTTATGGAAACAAATTCTAAATATTTGAACAATATAGGAAAGGAGTCATTTGCTTTAAATAATTCCCAATCTGTAGAAGACTCTAAAAAAGAAGTGTTTCTTAAAAATTTTGAAGATATACCTCAGAAAACAGATAAGGTTATGGAAGATGTCCTGGAAAAATATATTCCTGAGAAAAGTGAAAGTACTGAGAAAAGTGAAAGTACTTCGGGCAGAGTGATATACAAAGAGGTTCCTAAAGAAGAAGATTTTACCAAAAACGTTTTTTTTGGAGTTACAAAAAATAAAAATGTTTTTAATGGTGTATTTTCAGATACCAAATCATTTAAAAGAAAATTAGTTAAAGCTGAAATTTATACCACACAAGTAATAGGAAATGGGGGGCTAGTAATGATTAATTTATTAGAAGATTTAGTTTTTGAAGAAGATTTTTTTATCCCTAAAAGTACCGTGTTATATGGAACTGCAAAATTTTCACCAGGAAGAATGTTTATAAGTATAAGCCCGAATGTTTTTAAAAATGATAAGAGATTATTACGTCCAGTAATTGTTTTTGATTTTGATGGTTTGGAAGGTGTTTTTATTGAAACTAATTTATTAGGATCCATCCCTGTCGAAACTGCCCAAGAACTTACAGAATTAGTAAAAGATAGTTATAAAAACTCAAATTCCCTTACAGGAAATTCAGGAGCAGTTCCTTTGAAAGAGGCATCGATAATAATCGGTTCTGAAAAAACGCTACAATATTTAAATCGATTAAAAATAAAAATAGCTGGCGGCTATAAAATATGGATGTCAGTAGAAAAAAGCAAATAGATTATGGATTATATTAAATTTTTATATACGGTTATTTTTTTTGGTAGCTTTTCTGTTATAAACGGTTCTTATTCCCAAAGTAAAAAAACAGTAGATAGTATCTCTTATGGTAATTCATCCATAGATGTATCTGATAGGTTAACCACTCATTTAATTTTTAAAAGTGATATTAATTATATAGATATAGGATCTGCTGCATTTTCTGTTGATAAAATTAAAAATATTGTTAAAATAAAATGTACTGATTTAGCTAAATGGAATGTGACTGACAGAACAAATTTAACAGTGGTAACTAAAGATGGATTTTATTACTCATTATGGGTTGATTATAGTGAAAATCCTATTGTTAAAACCTATATATACAAACCTGAAGACTCTTTTAAACTGAACTCTTTTGATGTTTTAAATAAAGAAAATTGTAATTCTTTATTATCTAGAACTTCTAATTTTTTTAGAGAATATTCTAATCATAAAATGAAGTATCAAGTCAATGGAATATTTTATGATGAGGATAAGATTATTGTAAGATTAAAAGTTGAAAATGAATCTAACATACATTTTACTACAGATTCTATAAGGTTTGTACTGACAACAAAGAAAAAATTCAATCTTTTTAAATCTCTTAAAAAACAAACTGCTATTCAATACAATGAAAAAAGAGCTGCTTTTGTTTGTAATAATACAAAAGATATAAATGCAAAATCTGATAACACATTTTTATTTGAATTTAACAGGTTTGTTCCTACAGATAGTGAGGTGCTAGAAATAAATATTGCAGAGAATAATTCTGGAGGAAGAAGAGGGAAAATTGTGCTAAAAATAAAAGATTTTCTATTAAAATATTAATAAAGTTTTACAAGTTGTGGATATTATACTCAAGATCATTTACTCTAAATGATATTTTGATATAGTTTAATTTTAATATAGTATAATGAAGAATAGTTTTTGTGTGCTTTTATTTTTTATTACAGGAGTTTCTAAAGTAATGTCTCAAACAGCGGATATAACTTATAGTTATATTTTAAGGGAAATACAAATTGTGTTGGCGGAAGAATATAATAAAGAACTTTCTCGGAGCCTACCCAAATTTACTGAATATGTTTTAGAAAATACATTTTTTTATCAAGCAACAAAAATAGGAGAAACTAGAAGGAGTTCTTTCTCGTTCACTTTCCCTATAGACCCATGTGGTAACACTATATATTTGAATCCTCTTAAAAAGACTCGATGTGAAAAAAAAATTGCCTTTTTGAGATTAACGGATGAACTAGTTAAGAGTATTCCATTAACAAATACTAACTATAATCCCGAAACTGCTGTAAAAAACAGAATAACAGTAAAAGTAAGTTCAATATTAAGAGATATAAATAAAGAATTACTAAATAACTAGACAATATGATTGATTTTGCTTCTTTTTTTCCTATTTTAACCATTGATAATGACATAATCGTCTCAAAAGATGGGAATATTAGTCTTGCTTTTGAAGTGACTCTATCGGAAGTATTTTCATTAGATAAAGCAAGTTTAGATTCTATTTCTGACATTATAAGCCATAGTCTTGAAAATTTGCTGCCAGGAACTGTTTTTCAAAAACAAGATTATTTTTTTAAAGATGATAATAGAATCCCGGTAACAACTTCAACGGAATATCTTCCGAGATCTGATAATAAATTTTTCTATGAAAGCTCTATTTTAAAACATGAATGCTACCTCATCTTAACTTATAGTAAACTAAATGTGACGAATACTAAAAAGGAGCAATCTTCAAAAGAAATAGAGATAATAAACTTTATTAAAAATTGTGAATCATTTGTAAATAAATTAAACCTTTCTAGTTTTTTTGAGATTAAAGAATTAAAGGAAAATGAAATTATAGAGCTTTTAAACACCTATTTTTCTTTGTCTAATTCAGAGTCATTTCTAGAAGATGAAAATTATGAAATATCTTTTGACAAAGAATTTCGTGTAAAGGATAATTTTGTGAAAATATTTTCAATGGAAAATTGTACAGATTTACCTCTGTCTTTTTCCAGATATGAAAAAGAAAAAGCCTATTCTACAGATAGAACTGATTTCTTTATCCCATTTACACATAATTATATTTTTGGTCTTTCGTGTAACCATCTTTATAATCAGGTTGTATATATTGATGATTTTGGTGATATAAAAAAAGAGATTGAAAATAAATCCAGTAAATTTAAAAGTTTAAGAAGTCTTTCCAGATTTAACAAGATAGCGAACGAAACTTTAGATGAGTATTTAGATGAGGGAGAAAAAAATAAAATAACATATACAAAAGTTAATTTTAGTCTGTTTTTGTGGGATTCTCAATATAAAAA
Organism: Flavobacterium sp. LAR06; assembly: GCF_041946075.1. Taxonomy (NCBI): domain Bacteria; kingdom Pseudomonadati; phylum Bacteroidota; class Flavobacteriia; order Flavobacteriales; family Flavobacteriaceae; genus Flavobacterium; species Flavobacterium sp. LAR06. The sequence goes on from NZ_JAUTYT010000021.1 coordinate 38,803, forward strand.
TTTAGACAATAATGTTGATCTGGCGCGAAAAGAATTTCAAAAAGCAAATATACAGCTAAATTATTTAACAGCTTCCTCTAAAGATTTTTTCCAAGCAAATTGTCCTGGAAATGCTGCGAATATTAATAAGATCCATCGCTTTATACTTCCAACAGATGTCATTAGTACATTTTTAAATTTAGAAACAACAATAACAAAATCTACTAATGGTATATTATTTTGCGATACTGTACATGACGAACCGGTAAGGGTAGATTTGTGGGACAGCCCTTTAAAAAAAGGACTAATTGTAAATAGAAATAGGCTAATATTTGGGCCTTCAGGAACAGGGAAATCTTTTTTAGTAAATCACATTGTAAGTCAATATTATGAACAGGGACATCATGTCATTATTATGGATATAGGAAATTCATATAAAAAGTTGTGTTATCTTGTTGGAGGCGAATATCTAGAATATGAAATAGAAAATCCTTTAAAATTTAACCCTTTTGATTTTGAAGAATACAGCATAGACAAAAAAGAATTTTTAATCTCTTTACTTCTGTTTTTATGGAAAGGTTCAGATAATAAACCTAGTAGAGAAGAAAAAAATGTTTTATCAAAATACTTAGATGATTTTTTTGAGAAATTACAAGATGACGAAACCATTAGACCCTGTTTTAATACTTTTTATGAATATATTGAAAAAAATGATATTGTAGGAGGGAATTTATTTTTCAATAAGAAGAGTTTTCTATTTTCTACAGCCGATTTTTATAAAGGAGGGGATTATGGTTTTATTTTAAATGCTGAAGAGAGAATGGATTTCTTACACAAAAGATTTATTGTTTTTGAGTTAGATAATATAAAAGATCATCCAATATTATTTCCTGTAGTAATTATGTTGTTAATAGAAACAACAATGGATAAAATAAGGAATCTTCCTGGTATTAAAAAATCAATATTTATTGATGAGTGCTGGAAACCTCTCTCACAAGGAGAAATGGTCAGTTTTATTAAATATCTATATAAAACTATTCGTAAATTTTATGGTGAAATAGCAATTGCTACGCAAGATATTGATGATATTATAAGTACAGATGCTGGTCCAGCAATGATTAATAATACAGATACTTTTCTACTGCTTTCTCATAAAAAGAAGCTATCTCTTAAAGATAAATTTTACCAACATTTGTCTTTTACAGAATCTGATGTTTCAAAATTATACGCTGTAGACAAAGGAGAGGTTTTTATTAAAATGGGCAGTCTCTCTAATGTATATAAAGTGAGAGTTTCTCCCCAAAGATATGCTTGTTATTCTTCTAACGGGGATGAGAATGAAGCAATTTACAAAGCATATAAAAAAACTGGAAATATTAAAATGGCATTTGAAAATTTTATTGATAAAAAGAGTCAGCAATGAATAAAAGATTAGATGCAAAAGAAAGAAAAGAGATTTTATTGATATTAACAAGATTTAAAGTTTGTCCGACTCCGGGAGGCTTTATACTAATTTTGTCAATCTTTTTTATTTTAGAAGATTTTGAAAAAAAAGAAGTTATAGAGTTGATAGGTGTAATTCTCTTTGAGGAGAATATTGATTCTTTAGAAGAATGTGACTTTTATATAGCGGCACTTTGTTTTTTGTTGAGCAAAATAAATCAGAAGGAATTAAAAAGTACAGATTTATTAATCAATAATTTTAAAACGATACCTGTATTTTTAGGAGAGAAAAGAAGCAAGCGGCTTTCTTTAGAGGATTTGCAGGATTTTATTAATAAACACGGTTTAATAGTTCCTGAAGTTGAAAAAGAAAAAAAGTTAAAAAAAATGCTCGGAGCTAATTTAGAAATTGAAAAAGAAAAAACGCAAAAAAAAATGCTCGGAACTAATTTAAATGATATTCTAAATTTAACTGGTGAAAAACAAAATCTAAGTAAAAGAAAGTAGAAAATGGAGCCATTGAAAGAGGGGGAGCAAAAGAATTCAAAGGATCAGGAGAATTCAAAAGATGAAAATTTAGGAAAAAACCAAAAAGATCCAAAAAGAGATAAATCTGTTGGTGAAAAATTAAAAAATGCAGCAGTAACAGTAGTTCTTGTTATGGCAGCAGTCCTGTTATTCTCTTTAGGGCCTATAGGCATTCTATTAGGAATTTTAACATTACTATTTGCAGCTAAAAAACCAATAGCAAAGTTGGCTAAAAAAGCCTATATAAGTGTAAAAAAAAAGATAACAGCTGATAAGAATACAAAAAAAGTCAAATCAAAGAAAGTTAAAAAAGATAAATCAAAAAACAAAAAAAAAGAAAAAACTAGCTCTTTAGAAATGAATGTAGCTAGTTTGAAAAAAATGAAAACCAGACCAAATTCTGTTTCAAAAATTGATGTCATTCCTGCAGAAAGAGCTAAATCAACTTCGAATGGACTTCAACCTAATTTCTCGAAATTTCAAAGTCTTATAGTACCAAGTGTAAAAATAAGTGATGTCGCAATGAAGAGAAGAAATAAGCCTATTCATGATAATAAAAGAACTCCTTTACCAAATATGAAAAATGTTAAACCTACTTTGTAAAAGAACCATGAAATTAAATAAAAAAGTATTTTTTTGTCTTGCTTTTATGCTTACGTCGCTTCATGCATTTCCACAGTTTATTGTAATTAACATCACAGTGATAAATACTGATAAAGGTTTATTAAGGATACTAACTGAAAAGTCAGCTGTTAATTCTGCTATTTTAGCTAATCAAACACTTATATATACAGGATTAAAAGACATAAAGGACAGCAAAATAGAAACTAGAATTAGGGAATATGAGAGAAATAAACATGACAGAAGTTTGCAAGTCCCAATAGCTTCGAATTTACTACTCAACAACCTTTTAATGGGAGCTGCAATAACAACACGTCCTTTATTACCATTTTACAATACTGCAGCAAAAAATGAATATTTTATTAGAGAGCTCGCTATAAATGATGCGATTGCTTTTCAAATTGCTTTAACAAGGAATGGTAATATTAGAAATGCAAATACGCAGGAATTGTATTCTCTTGATCAAAAAATGTTGTCTAAACTAAAAAAAACAAATGAAAATGGTCAAAGAAACGCAGTATTTATTATTCTAACATCTTTACTAGCAAAAACAGCAACCTTGTCCGAAAGCGATTTGAATAAAATATTAAGTTTAGGTTTATGAAACTATATTTAAAGTATATACTATTTGTCTACTTATTTTTACAAAGCACAGCAAATCATGCTCAAATTATTGTTCGTTTATGGGAGGCTGAAGCTTCTGCTACTGCAAATGTTATAGCCTTACTGCTTATTAGACCTGCCGAGACAAGAGTAAAAGAGGAAATGACAAAATTAAACAGAGAATTAAAAAAACAGATTCCTTATTATGGTTTCAGAAGCATGTTTGATCTTGTTTTCGCAAAAGAGAGTACAATTATAAATATTCGATCTAAATTATCGAGACTTAACAGCATTAACAATAAAGTTCCTCTACTATTTAATAGAAAAAAAGAACAAAAAAGACTTAAATGGATCATGTATACCGATTATTTAAATAGTCTGAATACTGATATTGGTTATGGTACGAATTTGTCTAACAATGGAAATTTGCTAAAAACATCTTTAGAAATTGTTTCAGAATTAGAAAAAATAGAAAAAGATTTAGATGATACCTTAGAGGATTTGATAATTTCAGAACGTGTTTTTAACTTATTTAGATTATGAAATTCACTGTATTTATATGTTTAATTTTTACATTAAATGTCCATTCACAAATTCAAATATGGATTGGACCTATTTATACTAATTTCCCTGATCCCGTGGCACAGGCACAAGAAAAAAGAGCCACTTCTGCAGATAAGAAGATGCTTCCCAAAGTGTTTAAAATGGCTACTGAGGTCCAGGTAGTTAGAAAGTTTGTTGTTGATTATGAAAGTAGTTTAGGAACAATAAGTCCAGCATTGAAATCAAAGCAAAGAGAAGTAGATGATTTTTTGGATGAATGTATAAATTATATTGTAGCAAAGAGCTCCATTTCCGGAAATATACCAGGGTTGTCAAAATTAGCAACTAAGAGTCGGTTAATAGAAATTTTTCAAACAAATAAAATTAGAACCTTAAAAGACGAATTAAAAACTTTGTTTAAGACAGATAATTATATGACGGAAGGTGAGAGAAAAGTCCTTCTTTTAGATATTATTGATAGAGCATTACAACTCACAGTATAAATAGTTATTGTGAGGATTATCGGGTAGGTTTATATGTAATAATGAAAAACATAAAGAAATGAGAAAAAGCGTACTTATAGTTTTATTTCTAACAATTTGGCATCAATCTGTGGGGCAACAAATAATAAATCATGTATATGATCCTAGTGCAGGGGCAATTCGTGGAGTGGCTATACCAGGAATGCTGACTACAGCTTTTTTTTTTAAAAATGAAGAGGCAAATAACATAATTCCAGAGATTATAAAAGAAGAAAAGGAACGTATTGGTAAATGGAGAAAATCTATATTAGGGAATGCCAATAGCCTAAATGCATTAGCAGTAGCCTCGAGAGTTCTTATAAATCAAATTGATTCAAAAAGAGTTTTAATACTACCGGCTCATTATGCTCCAGGATTTCGTCATGATTTAAGAGAATTTTTGGTCTTAAAAGAGCGTACAGAAAGATTAGAAAGAAGAGTAATTGCTTTGGTAAGTATTGGAACTATGTTTATTGATGGTGAAGGATACTACAGAGTGGCTTCGCAAAGATTAGCGCTTGAATATCTAGAAGTTTATGCAGAACTAAGCGAGATAGAGTTTAACATTACAAAACTATTGGCTTTTATAGCATTATTTTCTCAATTAAATTCACATTAAATATATGATTTTCTTACAAGCGTCTACCAACGATTTTATCCTTCAAATGAGAGTTGATTTTATTAACCAGTTTCAATTGCTAATTGATAGATTGCATATGTACTTATCTACATTTGCAGGTATTTTAGTGTTAATTTTTGTTGTTTATAAAGTTGTGTTGAATATGATCAACCCTGAAAAGGGACTTGATCCCTACATAATTGTTCGGCCTTGCTTAATTTTAGTAGGACTTATTTTATATAACCCTCTTGTTGAATTTTTTATGTTAACACCTATGAAGATTATATCGGATGTAATTCAACAATCTATACTTAATTTGTCTGGTATTGATATTAATGGTTTTGACGGTAGATTTAATTCTTCTATGACGCGAACAGATGACCGATTGTATGACGTTCTTCAAGTTAACCCAATTTTGGAATTATTGCATTTGCTTATTTATTTTATAGGGAGTTTTGTAGCAACATATATGTTAATTAAACAATCGTTAACAATCGCTATATATTATATTATGGGGTATTTCTCTGTGATGTTTTCTCTTATTCCCGGAAATGAAAAGTCTTTTATGAATTGGTCATTATCTTTTTTAGCCATTCTTTTATGGGAGCCTTTTATTTTTATTTTAAAGTATTTAATAATTCTAACAAGAATAGATACGCAAGGTTTCGTTTCATTTTTTGTTATAGTGGCTGTTCAAGTATCATCGATCTTTTTATTTTTTAAAATCCCTAGGTTTTGTGAATTTTTAATCAATGGAGGAAGCCCATTAGGAGCCTCTCATTCTGGAGGAGCTGGCTCAGCAATTTCGAAAATTTCATCAAAAGTGTCTTCTATAAGTTCGATGCTTTCATCTAAAAAATAAGTCTTATGAATAATAACAATAATGATACTACTACAAAAAAGTTCGTCATTCCCAGATGTTTAGAAGCTAGCCCTGTAGTTTTTGGACTGAGTGTAAAGACAGCAGTTATAACTTTGAGTTTTGCATTAATGGCATTAATAATGATTGCCAAATCACTTTGGATAGCGTTAGCAATAATGGGTCTTGCAATAGGAAATCTAAAATTAGAAAAACAATTTAAAAAAGAAGGTGGAGCAATGGCTTATTTATTACTTCTTATTACTAAGCAAAAAAGTGTTAGGGTAAATTGTACTATAAAGTCGTTAATTCAAATAAATAAAAAATAAATAAAAATGGGAAATAATGCAGATAAATATTCAATGGATTCTTTAATTCTTTTTGGCTTCTTATTTGGTTTTTTATTAGTTGCTTTTGATGTTACATTATATATAGATATCCCCCAATTAAAATCAGCTCAAGAATTTATTTGTCAAAAATTTGATGTTTTATGTAGAAATAAAATTAATATTAAAATACTATATCTTACTATTTTTTTTCTCTGTTCTATTGGAGTTCACGTAAAGAAGATTCCCAAAGTATCGAAATATAAGCATTATAGTCTATTGCTAGTATTCATGCTCTTATCTCTAAATCTTATATGCTCTTATTTTACAATGTTTCCTTTTTTTTACTTATTTACAACTATTTTTTGTTCTTTATTTTTTATTATTTCTATAATAATGTTTAGACGCTATTTTTCATACTTTGATAATAGTGATCAGTTTAATGAAAGTAATGAATCTTTTAGCCAAGAAAAAAAGAAAATGGTAAATGAATATTCAGTTAATCTAAAAATGAAAGAAGGTTGGATTAATATCATTAATCCTTTTCGAGGCTCTATTGTCATGGGAAACCCGGGTTCAGGGAAAACTTACTCAATTATAGAAGAATTTATAAGGCAGCAAATGATAAAAAAATTTTCATTTATGATTTATGATTTTAAATTTCCTTCCTTGACGCAAGTTTCTTACGATTTTTATATAGATTCTAAAAGTGAGTACGATTTTAAAATTATCAATTTTGACGAGATTGAATATTCGCAATTCATAAATCCCATAGCACCAGATTTAATTAGACGAACGAGTGATGCTATTGAAGCTTCTCAAACTGTTCTTTTTAACTTAAATAAGGAGTGGATTGAAAAAAAAGATTTCTTTGCACAATCTGCTATTTCTTACTTTGCAGCATGTATCTATTTTTTAAAATTGTACCAAGGGGGTAAATTTTGCACGCTTCCTCATGCAATAGCATTAGCTTCTCAAAGCGATGAAAAAGTTTTTAAATTATTAGAAACAGAACCGGAATTAGCTTTTTTTTTAACCCCATTTAAAGATGCACTTGAAAAGAAAGCTTATGAGCAATTGTCTGGGCAAACGGCCTCTGCTCGTATTCCATTATCACAAATTGCCACCAAAGAACTTTTTTGGGTTATGGGTAACAATGTTTATCCAGAGATGAACATTGATATAAATATTAATCTTTTAAACGAAGAATCTATACTAGTTCTTGCAAATAATCCAAAAACACAGAAAACAAATGCACCAGCTTTAGGACTTATAGTTACACAATTAATGAAATTAATAAATGTACAGAATAGAGCTCCTTCTTCACTCATATTAGATGAATTACCTACCTTGTACTTTATGGGTCTGGATAATTTAATGGCAACGGCAAGGTCTAATAAAGTGTGTACAGTTCTTGGTTTTCAAGACCTGGAGCAATTAAAAAGAGATTATGGAGATAAAGCTGCTCAAACCATTTTTAATATTGCTGGAAATGTTTTTAGTGGATCAGTAAAAAGTAATACAGCTAAAGAATTGCAAGAAATTTTTGGTAAGTCTAAACAAAAAATAAAAAATGTCTCTATGGAGACCTCTGTAACTTCGATATCTATAAACGAGCAGTTTGAATATATCTTGCCCCAGTCTAGAATTTCGCAGTTATCACAAGGTGAATTTGTAGGTTTACTGGCAGATAATTTTGGACAGGAATTAGATAGAAAAATATTTAGAGGAACTATTGTTCCTGATAAAGGAAGACAAAATATTCAGAAGAAAAAATTACCGAAAAATAAAGATCTACCAGAAGATTTAGATTCTTATATTGGTTTAAATTTTAAAAGAATTACTGATGAAATAAGTATTATTATTGAAAATGAATTAGCTGAAATTGAGGAAAGGCAAGAGAAAGAAAGCCAGGAGAAAGAAAGCCAGGAGAAAGAAAAGCAGGAGAAAGAAAAGCAGGAGAAAGAAAGCCAGGAGAAAGAAAGCCAGGAGAAAGAAAGCCAGGAGAAAGAAAGCCAGGAGAAAGAAGACCAGGAGAAAGAAAAGCAGGAGAAGAAAAGTCAGGAGAAAGAAAGCCAGGAGAAAGAAGGCCAGGAGAACTGTTAATGATATGGATGAAATTATAATTTTTACAGGAGGACCGATTATTTAATAAGAGTGCAGAAAAATCATAGCAAGATTATAAGTTCATTTTTATCGAGTACAAAAAGAACTCTGATTGTTGATATTTTTCCACAGAAAAAAGCACCTGTTTACAGGAAAAGATTATGATAAATCTACCAGTATACAAGTTCGTCTGGTGCGGGCTGATTTACTAGGCGGAGAAATTGAAGTTTTGATGACATCTTTATTGGACAGTCAAATTTACCTATCATGTATATCTAAAGAACTATACTTTTTAAGATGGGGAGTTGAGACTTTTTACGACAAATTAAAAAACAAATTAAAGGTAGAATATTTCACGGGCTATCCTAAAGGGAGTATTGAGTAGGATTTTTTCTGTGCTTTATTTATCAGCAATCTGCAGTCAATTATTGAAAAAAAAACGATTTAGAGAAAAATTAAAAATCAAAATACAAAACTGGATTACAAAGTAAACACAAATTTGACATACAGATTTAAAAAAAAGAGATTTTTAGAAGTGCTTTTTAAAGAAGCTCCTTTAGAAGAAGTATTCAAAGAATTAGAATATTTTTTTATTAAAAATACAGTTCCTATTCGATCGAACCGTAATAATAAACCTGAATCAGGTAAATATAGAACCTGAGTAAGGTCCTTGGAAATCAGAAAGATACAATATGAAGATCCTTAACTTAATGACATTGCCCGAGCACCAGCGATCTGGCGAAGCAATCTTTGTGCTCAGACCCGGTACAAAAGGATTTTACTGCTATCGCGGCTATGGCAGCTGCTACTTGCTCAAGAGTTACATTCATTCCTTATTCATAGCATTTTTTGTACTTTTTTGATAAAAACTTCCATTTATAATCTTCGTACTCATATTTCATAATTTACTTTTTATTGTTAAAATCAATTATTTGTAGATAGTTTGAATCCTGTGTAGTCATCTTAACGAAACAAATAAACCGATTAAATATACGTATTTAGGTATAAAAAACGCTAAATCGAAAGCCTTTCAGGTGATTTTTAACTTGTTAGTTGGTTAGACAGCCAAATAAGTCTTAGGATGTTGTTTTAATGCCTTTTTATGTATGTTGAAGTCAAAATGCTTCATGATATTTGTCTATAATTGTCAGATTGTAATTAAGTGAGATTTGGAGAATTTTTAAATCTAAGTTAACTGATCAGTTTTTTATATAATTATTTTACTAACTAGCAATTATTGCGTAAAATAAGTATATTGATAAAACCTATTACTTTTATGAAGTAAATTTTAATAAATTAACAAATTTAAATGCAAAAAAAATCTTCAGTAATGAAAAATAAATACTTAATTTTCCTGTTTTTAATAGTATCGTTTAAAAGTTTTGCGCAAATGGCTTCCAAAATGGCATATCAAAAAAATAGGTATGAGCTGGCTATTTCCTACTATAATAAGGGTGATCATAAAAATGCATTAACTTTATTTTCTTTCAGTTCTAAACTTAAGCCTGATAATGTAATAGGAATAGAGTCAATCAAAAAAATAGATACTTTGAGAAAGATATTACGAAAAAAAATCATGGATAAAGTTGTCGGAACTTGGGAATTGTGTGGGGATAAACCGTTATGGTCTGTCGACAGTAGTGATAATAGTCTTCTAACTAAATTGGTTGAAATTAATCAGGAGCAAATTTTGTTTTATGAATTAGATCCTCAAACAAAAGTAAAGAAGCTTTTCAAGACTGAAAAATTAGTATATTATAATGAAGATCAATCTGATAATTTTTTTTCTGCTATTATTTTATCTGATGGTACGATTTGGGAATGTTTGTTGAATGAGGATCAAAGTATTTTACAGGTAATTAATATCGCAAAAAAAAACAGAAAAGGGAGTTGAGAAAATAGCAAACAACAATTTGGAAAGATTTTTAAGAAAAGTAAATTAATTATGACTTATATTTTGAATTGGTTTAATGTTTTTAATATATAAATTTGAGAATTTATAATTGTGCGAAAATAATGTCTTTATGGTCGTATACCTTTCTTTTTTTTGCCGGATCAATTATTACATCAGTATCAATATTACTGATCTCAGTTTTAAAAAAGTTACAATCCTCCAAACTTTCTAATGACAGGTTTAAATAAAATTGATTCCAAACAAATGGGATTCCTTGAGAATTATTATCGATACGTATGCTTAATTCTTTCATCTCCATATTGTTAGCTGCTGAAATCAGCAAATCTTTCAATTCTGTAAAATCGGCTGTATTATAGAAGGTATATTGTGTGGTTAATAAAATAATATCGGTTTTGCCCTGAAGTAAAACCGGTAGTACCACTACTTTTATCCCTCTCCCGAAATTAGAGCCCCACCCCTTTACGCCAACTTCTTTTAACCTGATTTTTCCCCAACGGAAATCCTTTTTGTCGATATGATAGACTTTCCTGTCTTCGGGAAGTTCTGTCGCTTCCCCTAGTCTCGTGCGATTTAAATAATCAGTTATAATCAAATCTTTGTTCTTTTTTAGAAATGACTTTTTTTCTATTCTTACTTCGGAGCCAAAACTAGGACGATGTTCGAAAGTCATGGTGCCACTACACTGTACTTTAATTACTTTTCTTATTTTATTCATGTCTATTGTATTATTTGCCATAGTCTGTAATTTTATACAAATCCATGGTTAAACAACATGAAAAAGAAGTAGTTTTTTGATGGTTACTTTGCACCGAAATTAGGTGGTCAGTTTGAATTGGAATTAGGTGAGCAGTTGCTCCGAATCGAGTGGTCATTTTATACTGAAAATGTATGGTCAATTTGACCGTTTTTTTCATTTATAATACGGGTGCTTTTCGTAAAAGAAGATTACGATCTTCTCTTAATGGCCTAAGTTTTTCACCTAAAGTTTCTGTTGACATAAGTTCAATTGACAGTAAGTGTCAAAATTGTGAAATGTATATGCTCATTAGAAGATTGCTTTTAAAGTGTATCAACATCATTAATTATTAGTATTATATGCTATAACAGAGGGTTGAAGTAGTCTTGGGGCATATGGGAGTCTGGTATGACAGAAAAACGTCTACATTCTTCGTTGGGATGTAAAACAGCTAACGAAATGAAACTGGAATTTTATAAAATCAAAAGTGTAGCATAGGTCTTAGAAAATTTGTCTGCCTTTTTGTTGCAAGTCCAATGGAAGGACCGAAAAAAGGAATATAAAAAATTATCGTAATGTTTTTTTAAATGCCTTAATGTGTTTTTTTTATGTCTTATTGTGATTGAAAAATAATCTAAAAAAAGTTATACTTGTAAACAAAATGGCAATGAAAAAGCGTTGCGTTAAAGATACTTGGAAGGCAGGGGATTATTTTAGGATAGAATATTTAAAGAACTAACAATAAACTAAAGTTAGAGTTTCATGAAATGAGTATGTAAAAAAGATTAACATGTAGCTGTCAATCAAACAGTTCTGGACTTAAAGAAATGGCTGGAAACATGCAACTGTGTGTCACAAAGTATCTGTAAAATTATATAAACAGGTGTGTTTTAAAAAACCATTATAAACACAAACTAAAGGCCAAGAAAGAAAATTGTTGTATGGTGTACTTCTTTTATAGCCTGATATGAATATAATGAGATAATTAATTTAACATACATAAACTAGCTAAAAGACAATCATTTAATTAATAAAAATAGCATTATGAAAGGAGTAGCCATAGCCATAGAGCTTGACGGAGTGTTAGTACCAGGTATCAGAGAATTCGCTGACGAAGCTTTTGACGGACTACTAGATCCGAAAGAATATCCCGGAGGGGTTGCCGATGTGAGTAAGATTCGTAAGCTGCTTGATCAGATCCCTCTTGGTAAAGAAGGAGAAGAGTTGATAGATGATTACATGAAAAGGAAAGGTCTTGACCTTCCAAAAACAGTAGTAATCGAAAAAACACTTCGGAAAGTGCTGGATGATGAAGGGACTTTATTCCTTTTTGCTGCCTGTCCCCATCCAGCAATACCTCAGTATCTGTTGACGAGAGCCGGTTTATCTGAATATTTTAAGAAAGAAAATGTACTTGTTGTGAGTAACGAAGAGCCAGGGCTTACTCTTGACTTAAAAGTAGCTAAGCTTGCAGATAGGGCTGAAAATAGCGGATGCGAATATGTGGTATGTTTAACTGATGATTCTGATTTATTAGACCCATTAAAGAATGTTATGAAAAACAGAGGATTAAATGCCACAGGCTTGGTAGTTGACTCTAAATATGGTATAAGAAATGGAATTGTGTTTAGAGCAGTTATGGAGATAGCAAAAGTATATGGAGAAGCATTTTCTAACGGTCTATCTGAACAACAACAAGAGGAGAAAATAGAAGACATTCTTGCAATGGCAAGAATATTTTCTAAAATTATGTCTGTAGAAGAGGATGAGGATATGGAGCTTATTCTTGAAACACACAGAGTGGGTTCTAATAAAGATTTAATAGATGTCATAGAACAAATAGAAAGTCGTAAACACGAAGCAGAAATAATAAAAAGCCGTAAACTCGGACCAACTGTATTTATAGAGACTCCAGAAGGTCGTAAACTTGTACACTATGATGAATCAGTCGCAGCATCCGGTGGCATAAAAACTAGGGCTAAACAATCTCTAACGGAACAAATGACAGATTTTCAAATCGCACATGATCCTACGCAAGTTGCAGCATCCGGTGGCTTAAAAACTGAGGCTCCATCACACCCCCTGGAAAAGATGATAAGTCCTCAAATTGAATTGAAAATTACAGCGGCTACTACAGCACAAAAGAAAACAGCTGTTCCAAAAGAGAAACTAGCTCCGACTTTCAGAAGACTATTGAGGTAATTAAGATTGGAAAAGGGTTAATAGTTAGAAATGGTGGGTAAAAATGCTGTGAAGCATTATGTAATATAGTAAATACAAAAGATGTATTTTTTGCTATTCGAATGTGTATTAAACTGTAAAACCATGGAATCACATTATAACATTTAAGAAAGAACATACGGTAGGTATACAGATTATAAAACCAATAATGAAAAAATTAAATAAAAATATATGAATTTTGAAGAATTAGAAAAAGTTAGCGCAAAAATAGTAAGGGCCTGGTCGTCGGGTGAAACAAGTTTGGATTTGTCTTTCTTAGAAATGACTTCGGAGGACTTAGAAGTATTGATGCCTGAAATATTGATGATACCTAATCTTGCTGAATTGAATATGTTTATGAATTATGGTATTAAGAAATTGCCAGACTCCTTATGTGAACTCTCGAGTCTTACCAAACTGATTATAGGAAATACCGACATTACTGATTTACCTGAGGACCTGTACATGTTGTCAAATCTTACTGAATTACGTGCATTTGGAACTAAGATTCGGGAGCTGCCTGGTTGTATAGATAGGCTGGCTAATCTTGAGATTCTTGATTTAACGGGAAGCAGGCTTGAGCGTTTGCCTAACTCCTTAAGCGGGTTATTGAATCTTACCAGGTTGGAAGTGGCAAATAATAGAATTACAGAGGTGCCTGAAACATTACTTAATTTGCCACGCATTCAAAACTTGGAATTTCAGAGTAATCCTCTTTCAATGGAAGCAATTAGCCTTTTGAACCATATTGGACAGCGAGAAGGTGTAACTGTTCGAACTAATTTGGCAGCCCTTGATAGGATTCAATCTTATGAAGATGTATTGACGGTATTTTATCCAGATTACCAGGAACGAACGCTGATGATGGGTAGGTTGGAAGCTTGTTATCTTGACCCTGCAACCATTATTTATGGCGGAGATCATCAGGAAGTGACCTCTGCCCAAGATGTGATGAAAAAGTTTTTGGGTAAAGTTCTTGTTGATAGTGAATTTGAGCGAAATTCGTATGGAGCTACGGCTAAAATGCTGTTTGAGAAAATACTAGACCTATATGCTTCCGGGGAAAAAGCAAAGATTGAGGAAGGAAATACTATCGTGCTAGAAATGGCTATTTCTATGGGAGACTGTGGTACTCCGGTTAAAGCTTATCTGGAACAAAAGTATGTAGGAGAGATAAGAAAGGAAGGTAACAAGTTGTCGGATCATGATGAGTTCACGATAGAAAGACTTGCCCTTATGGAGAAAGCAGGTACTTTACCCGGTCTGAAATCGAGTGATAGAAATGAAGAGGTGAATGCACTTGTTAATTTAGTTTTTTCCAAAGAAAAAGTAGATCAGGCGCATATGGCAATGAACAGGGTTCCTCCCAATGTAGTGTTTGTTGGAGGGGTAGAGAGAGATCTGCTTCCTATATCGAGTTATCCGGTAATTTGTTTTAGTTTGATAAAAGATAATCATGAATTAATGGAGCAATTTGCTACTTTGATTTGTGAAACGAAGGACAATAAGCTGGTACAGACAGCTGATGGTGAGTATATAGTGGATGAGGAAAAGATAAAAAAGCTTAAAGAGAATTACTTAGGTACAGGCGATGAGTTAGTGCGGAATCAACATGCCTCCAAATATGAGGAAGAGATGAAAGAGTTTATTAAAACAGAAAACATGAATGATTTAGTATACTCTGAGCATTTAACCGAAGCCAACGAACGCGATCTGGGGAATCTCCCTAAGCAGCAAAAAGAACTTAAGAGGCTGCTTGGTGAAAAAACCGGGAAAGAAAACATAGAACAGGAATACAAAAGATATGTGTCTGAAATGAAAATGTCCCTTATAGATTTTAGAAAAGAGATGGCTCAAAAAAAAACTATGAGTAAGTTTGCAACTCCGACAATTACTAGAAAAAGGCCTCGGTCTGAGAGTCCTGACCGAGATCGAAATCATACAGAAGGCCAGGGAGAGTCAAAAGTGAGGCATGTTTCACAGCGAAGGCTTTAAGTCATTATGGCCGAATGGCTCCTTAACGGATTAAAACAGAACAGCAAAATTTTAAATTATTTTTAACTAATAATAAATCATGCCTGCAAAAGAAGAAATAGCATGAATATCCCGGGGAGAATTGCAGCTGCAGTGGAAATCCTATTGATGAGCTGAAAGCTTTGAGGAGGGTTGAAGTTGTTGGGTGATGAGGCTGGACTTCTTAATCTGAAGAGCGGTGCTACTTGTGTATTTACAGCAAGATGGGGCATATGTAGCAAGTAAAAGAAAAACCAGGGCTCAAGGTCACAGCGCAGGAACCACTAAGGAATTACAGATCGAACAGGTTAAAAATGCCAAAATTGAATAGCATGAAGATAAGCATATTCATCTAAGCTGTAAAGCAAAAGCAGTTACGCTTTATTGTGTTTTTTTTACGTCTTGCAGGATTTGGTTTTAAGATATAGTGAATTTATATTTGGTAGTAACTTATTTTTCTTACGATAGACTAGATTGCTTTTATTTGGATGAAGTATACTATCGAGAATTATAATGTTAATTCACGTGAGTAATTATATCGTCAATCACAACACGCTTTTCAATATTAATTAAAGTTTTTAAGTAAGAACTATTTGTAATCATTAAATTTTATTGTGAAAATCAAATTAAACAATCTGTTTTTTATCTTTATACCTCACAATTACATGTACAAAGCGTAAACTCAGATAGCACCCGCTGAGGTAATTACTATGGTTGAAATTTTAGAAGTTACCCCAATTATGTAATGATAGCTGCACATAGGGGTTATAGGAAAGACTCACCTGAATAAACTAAACTGCTTATGATGCAGCAATAGCCATAGGAACTTAGATGGTAGAATTTGATATAAGAATGATTTTGGATGATTACAGCCAGGGGATCAGAACTGAAACGCCGCATGCATCGTTATGATTTAAGGGATTATATCATGATTATGAAAAAAAAATGGAGAATTAAAACCCATTTGGGCAGAGTGGCAGGTGACCAATATAAAGATCCGATAGTTCGGGGTTTTTCTTTTATCCAGGTCATAATAATTTAAATCAAACAAATGAAAAAAAATATATTAATAGGATTAATAATTTTGAGCTTATCTGCCTGTAAAAAAACTACAGAAGAGAAAATGAAAGAAAGCATTGAAGGATTTATAATGGAAAAAGCAGATGATCCTAAAAGCTATGAATCTGTTTCTTTTAAGATGGTAGTTGATAAAAGCTCTATGTATAATGAAGATGGATACCTATATTTACTGAAGGAATATATACAGGCCATGGAAATAGAAGACAGGGCGGTTGCCTTAGAAAAGCAAAAAAATATTTTAAAAAAAACATTAGAATATGAAAAAAAATATAAGCCGAAAGTAGATGCTTTTACAATGAATCACGTTTTTAGATTAAACAATAAGGCCGGTGCTCTTGTTTTAGATAGTGCTAATTTTGTTTTTGATGAGAATTTAGAAGTTATCGATAGTAAAAAAATAGAATATGAGATGTAGGATAGTAGGGCGGCAGATTTCTTTATGATAATTCCATGAACTCCGCACCCACGGTTCTGTTCGTTTTTTTTCAAATAATTGCCCTGTTATGTTTTTACTTTTTTATTCTTTCTTCAGTTTGGGTCGCTCTGTTGGGGAGTGAAATAAAAGTGTATTTAGTTTATATATGATTTGCACTGAAATATCACTTAATAATTTTTTAATTTATTCAGTTAAATTAAAAAGAGACCTTAGTTTTTATGGGAAGATAGCTATCATCCCCATTCTAAAGCAGGAAAATAATGAGGAAATATTTTTAGATTGTATTTGTGCAATTGATTGATGAACATTTTAAGTATGTTTTGGTTGCAAATTATAAAATGAAACAAACTTGTTTTTTTTAAATTGGAGTCACAGCTAAATATTGGCTAATTTAGAATTATAATCAAAAGTCAAAAGTTTAAGCACATTTTATATCAATTAAATAATAAAAACAACATAATCATGAAAAAGGGTATAATATTGACTCTTGCATGTTTGATATGTAATAATCTTAGAGCACAACAAAATTATTTTAACCCAACTCAAAAAGTTAAAGATTATCTAGAGCCTGCAATTCCACATCCAGACTAAGATAAGGAAGCAATAAAGAAATTTGCAAAACTTTCTAAAAAAAAACAAATATCCTCATCATATTTGTGATGATTGTGTTATGGGGACATTGGCGTTTATGAAGGAGGTTATGGACATGAGAGTTCTGGCACCTTATGTGGATCAGTGGCATACAAGGGCCTCCGGCTTACTTCGATATACGCACATCCAACTTGGATATCAACGTATACTGCATTGATTACTGGGCGAATTCCTGCACGCTTTAGGCTTATCAGAATGACACGTACTGGGATAAAACCTCCAAATCATTGGATATACAAACCCGCTTTTGATCAAAAAAAATAGAAAAGGATTAATTTCTTTCCAATTGCAATGTATTTATTGTGTTATTACTAATTATAAAGTATATAAATATGAAATATGAAAAGTTAACATCAAATGAAAAGCAATTTTATATAGCTAAAATAGAAAGTATTGTCCATTCTAAAAAGCTCTTTCTACAAAGAGATTTTTCCCTCCCTAAACTTGCTGAAGAGATAAGCATTCCGCTCCATACGATTTCATACATAGTTAATTCGGAGCTTAATCTTCATTTTTCTGATTATATAAACTTGAAGCGAATTGAATATTTTTTAGAAATAATTTCAGATCCGCTATGGCATGATTCGACAATCCAAGAAATTGCAGAGGCTTCTGGCTTTAGAAGCAGGACAACTTTCTACAGGTCGTTCGTTAGACACATCGGAGTATCTCCGTCAGAATATTTGAAAAACCATGCAGCCAGGTAGTTAGGTAAGTATTCGAAAAGCAAAAAAAGGAATTTATAATTTTTCAGAGTTACCAATGTCACCTAAACCTTTGTTTTGAACTTACTCGGTTGATCCTGCCGGGAAACAGAAGAAGCAAGAGGTTTGTAGTAGGTGTGCTCAGGAAGTCGATATGTAATTTTTATGAGAAATGCTGTCTTCAAATTTTAAGTTTTTTTTAGCCATGTTATTTTCTATCAATCCCTGAATTAACGCCCTAGGATTACTTTTGAATTATTTAAATTCTGCTCGCTCCAATCTGGGTTTGATCTACTTTTCCACTACAAGTTTTAAATGTGCTCGCTTCGTGTTTTTAATTTGTATGTAATTTAATTTGGTGAACTTTATTTCTTGTTCAATAGTTCAATTGTATTGAAAATTCTTAGTGCTCTGATTTTTTTTGCTTTGATAAATTATGTTTGATCTTCATTTTTTTATCAGTGATAGTTGCAGAGGGTTCATGGTGTGTTTTATTTAATCCATAAATTAACACCTGCCTTGTTTTCGACTAAAATTTTTGATAAGTTTTTTTTATTCTCAAAACCTAATTTTTATGAGATATTTATTGTGCGATCTACGTTCTTCGCTTCTACAATGCAAATTTGCTTTTTTGTTATTATTTTTTATTCTTGGAACGTGTTAACTTATTGCATTCCACTCTTTCAACAGGAAAATTATCGCTCTTTTCCGTTTGGTTCTAAATCATATGATGATGAATAAGCTTATTGCTGTAATAATATAAAGAAACAAATAGTTATTCCATAATATGTTAATTAAGGACTATAATTGTTTATACCTGGGAAAGTATTTGTAAACTATTAATTGTACAACGCCTTCTGTATTTGCTTCTGTTCTGAACTTTTTAATGTTACATTACGAAAAATTTATTAATCTAGAAAAGTTGTTTGCACCCAGCAAATCATTCTTCTTGGGAACTTTAAAGAATGATGTAATGTGTTTTTGATTTTTAGCAAGCTTTTTGTTTTTTTATTGTCACTTTTTAAGTTTTGCAAATCTTTAATCTCAAGATTTTCTTTAAAAAAAATGTTTATAATTTTTCCACAATGCGTACAGTAATCATTATCATGATTTGTGGCAGTGCATTTGATACATGTCATATATAAATATTTGGACACAATACTTTCGTTTTATTTATTAAACATAGTTCAATACTCTATTTAGTACAGATAGACATTTGTGGAAGTAGTGCAAATTATAATATAAATAGATTTAATAGAGGAGCAAAGAATAAATAATTTCTTCTAGTTGAAGTCCGCAAGGTTTAATAATCAAGAAAAGACTTAAGGATTTTGACATAAGCACTTTTAAAGCCAATAGTGTCTATCGCAAATTTATAGCTTTTATTGTTGACTCGCAAATAATATTTCATGATATTTATTTCAAATTATTCTATTAACGCGTTTGATATTGGTTGGTTATGAGTTGTTTAGGTGATTTGTTTAACATGCGTTTAACAGTAAAACACAAATTATTGAATTAAAATTATATAACTTTATGAAATCGAATAATAACAATCGAAATGGAGTTGTTGCTCTAATATGTTTAATTAAATTGTAAGATTTAGTTTTCTAAGTAAAGAAACTAGAACACATAAATGTTAAGATATTTAATTTAACTATTTTCGTTAGTATATAATTTGGAAGATTATATAAGAATGGTCATTAAACAGCAGTAAAATTGTTACTGCTGTTTTTTAGATTTAAATATGTACTTTGAAAATAGCACTAGCAAATCGGACTATAGGCCTTTTTTTATTTATTATAGTTTTAATTTAAAAAATCAATTTATTTTTACACCCTAATTTAATTAAAAATATATTATGAAAGATTTATTGGCAAAAATAAATGCAGAAATCGAAAATTTTGTGACAGAGTCAAATTCATTAGTTGAAAAAGG
>NZ_JAUTYT010000022.1:0-58342 GCF_041946075.1 Flavobacterium sp. LAR06
GAGTGAGAAAAATAGATTTTTTCCTGTTCAGATTATCTAATCTTTTTGCCTAATCCCCAACTTTTGCGTATGATCCTAAATTTAACCGCAAAGAACGCTAAGATTTACGCAAAGGGCGCTATGTTTTTCTGTAAAAATTGAAATGGATTTTAGATAACCAAGACATAGCCAACGGTTTCAACCGTTGGAACATCATATGTAAATAGAAAGTGAATATACAAGTCTTAATCCTTGCGGTTAATCCTAATTGGAATTTGGACTCGAGCGCTAGCGACAGGTGAAGCAATTTTAAAAAATTGGAATTTCAAAATTTCCCTAAAAGTATTAAAAAACAAAAAACCCGAATATTTCTATTCGGGTTTTAAACGTGGTACCTCCAGGGATCGAACCAGGGACACATGGATTTTCAGTCCATTGCTCTACCATCTGAGCTAAGGTACCGTGTTGTGCTCATTGCGGGTGCAAAGATAGAATCATTTTTCGTTTATCCAAAACATTTTTTTAAAAAAATCAATTCGTATCTTCGCAGTGATAAAAAAACAAACATGGTTTTAGCGGTTGATGTTGGAAACACTCGAATTAAAGCGGCTGTCTTTGAGGGTAGTACTGTTCTTGAAAATTTTGTTTTTGAGAAAAATAAGCTCGAAAAAAAAATAAAAATAATTTTAGAAAAATTTCAAAATTGCTCGGATTTGGTTGTTGCTTCAGTCGGAAACGTCGAAAAACAATCTTTTTTGACATTCGAAAATCAGCTAAAAATCCATTTTTTAACACATGAAGATGTTTTTCCTTTTATAAATAAGTATGCAACGCCAAAAACTTTAGGAATTGATCGAATGGTTTTGGCAGCCGGAGCAACTTTGCAATTCCCAAAACAAAATAGATTGGTTGTTGATGCCGGAACTTGTATAACCTACGATTTTATCGACGAAAATGATAATTATCTGGGCGGAGCGATCTCGCCAGGCTTGAGATTGCGTTATGAAGCATTACATAATTATACTGCCAAACTGCCTTTGCTGACACTGGCTGCTCCTGAATCCTATATAGGAAACTCTACAAAAGAAGCGATCCATTCCGGAGTTGTTAACGGGTTCGTCTATGAGATTGATGGTTTTATCGATGAATATCGGGAGAACTTTTCAAATTTTATAATAATTTTAACGGGTGGGGATGCAGAATTTTTGGCTAAACGATTAAAAAATACCATATTTGCCAATTCAAATTTCCTACTGGAAAGTTTGAACCAAACATTTCAATATAAAATCGACAATGATTAAAAAAATTATAATAAGTGCTTGTTTACTTATCTCGTTCGTTTCATTTGCTCAGCAAGGTACAGCTTCTCCTTATTCTTTTTACGGAATTGGTGATGCAAGATTTAAAGGTACACTCGAATACAGATCGATGGGTGGGGTGGCAGTAGAACAGGATAGTACCCACTTGAATATTGATAATCCTTCAAGTTATGCAAGTTTAATGCAAACTACATTCACGGTTGGAGGAAGTTTTGGGACATCAACGTTAAAAAATAGTAACCAATCTGAAAAAGCACAAAGAGCTACTTTTGATTATTTAGCAGTCGGAATTCCAATGGGTAAATTTGGAGCGGCTTTTGGTCTGGTGCCATTGTCTTCTGTCGGCTATAAAATTTTAAATAACAATTCAGATGTAAGTGGTGCCACAAATAGTCAGTTTGAAGGAAAAGGTGGTGTTAATAAAGTGTTTTTTGGTCTGGGTTATAAAATAATGCCAAACTGGAATATTGGAGCAGATGCGCAATATAATTTTGGGCAAATTACAACAACAAGTGTTGAGGGTATTACAGACGTTGCAAGTGCAACACGTGAAACGAATCAATCTGAATTGTCTGGTCTGAATTTTAATATTGGTACGATGTATCAGAGAAAGATTTATAAAAAGATGAGTTTGTTTACTAGTTTAAGTTATACTTTTGCTAGTACTTTAAGATCTGATAATGAACGAATTATTTTTGTTTCTGGAGATCCAGATCCTTATGAATATCCAAAAACGGAGACTGATTTGAAATTGCCTAATAAATTGACGATTGGTGTTGGGGTTGGAGAGGCAAGAAAATGGTTAGTTGGTACTACGTTAGCTTTTCAGGGTGATGGGCAATATGCTAATTACTATAACTCTAGTGATGATGTTCGTTACGAGAAATATTCGAAATATGCAATTGGAGGTTATTATATTCCAAACTATACTTCGTTTTCAAGTTACTTCAGTAGAATTACTTATAGAGCTGGTTTAAAATATGAAAAAATTGGTTTAGTAATTAATAATCAATCAATTAATGATGTCGGAATGACATTGGGAGCTGGTTTTCCAATTACAGGACAATTTTCAAATGTGAATTTAGGTCTTGAATTTGGTAAAAGAGGAACTACGGATGCTGGTTTAATTCAGGAAAATTACTTCAATTTTAGTTTAAGCTTCTCTTTTAACGACAGATGGTTCGTGAAAAGTAAATTCAACTAGACATAAGCTTTTATGTTTTTTTAAGCTCATTACAATTTACTACATTTGGCAAATGAATTTACCAAAGAAATATATTATAAATGCTGTCACAGTTCTTGCTGTGACACTGTTTTTTGGATGCGAAAGTAATTTTAAGGAAGTTCAAAAGATTAACTTTTCAGAATTTGTTCCAGGAAGTGATAATGATACAGTTGATATAAAATACACTGATTCCGGACGCATTACAGGGGTACTTAAAAGCCGAAAAATGCTTGATTATTCTAATCTTGAATTTCCGTTTACTGAATTCCCAAAAGGGATTGATGTTACACTGTATGATAAAAAACAAAAGCGTACTTTTATAAAAGCAAATTATGCCGTTTCGTATAAGCAAACTGGTATTATAGATTTGCAGGGAAAAGTAAAAATTACTTCAGAGACAGGTCAGATGCTCGAAACAGAACAGTTGTATTTTGATCAGAAAAACGAATGGTTTTACACGGAAAGAAAATTCAAACTTACCGATGCTAAAGGAGTGTCAAACGGTCAGGGAATTGATTTCAGTAAAGATTTTAAGGTGATAAATTCACAACGAATAACAGGCGAATTAGAAGCTAACGAATAAAATAATTATGGGTTACTTAAAATATACACAATACGTTTATATCGCATTTGCGGTTTACTTTATTTATGATGGAGTTATCAAGTTGAATGAAGGTAGTGAAAACTATGCCTTGAGCTTTATAATTGCCGGAATGGCGGTTTTTATGTTTTTCTTCAGAAGAAAATTTGTCAAGAAATTTGATGATCGTAATAAAAAACAATAAAAATGGAAATTAGTATTATAATACTTTGTTTAATACTATCAGCCTTTTTTTCAGGAATGGAAATAGCCTTTATTTCCTCGAACAAAATTTATCTTGGAATAGAAAAGAAACAAGATAATTTTGCTTCACAAATTCTAACTAAACTTACTGAAAATCCTTCAAAATTTATCGCCGCAATGTTAATTGGTAACAATGTTGCTTTGGTAATCTACGGGTTTTTCATGGGTGATTTGGTTTTAAGATGTATAGCCAAAGTAGGTTACCATTTTTCAGATATTACCAGTTTACTGATTCAGACTATTATTTCAACTTTTATAGTTTTGATTACGGCTGAATTTCTTCCGAAAGTTTTTTTTCAAATTTATGCCAATTCATTAATTAAGATTTTGGCTGTTCCTGCTTATTTATTTTACAGGTTATTCTATTATATTTCTACCTTTTTTATCTGGATTTCAGATTTTGTTTTAAGGAAATTTTTCAAAACAGAAGGAGATCAGGTTCAGTTGTATTTTAGTAAAATTGAGCTTGGAAATTATATTACAGAACAAATGAATTCTGTTGAAGATGATGACGAAGTGGATTCTGAAATTCAGATTTTTCAAAATGCATTAGAATTTTCGGGTGTAAAAGCGCGTGATATTATGACGCCACGTACCGAAATTGTTGATATTGATTTGTTTGATAGTATCTCGGATTTAAAATCGCTCTTTATAGAAACAGGTTATTCTAAAATTGTAGTAAGTCAAAATTCTCTTGATGATATTGTGGGATATGTGCATTCATTTGATTTGTTTAAAAAGCCAAAAACAATTAAATCAGTTTTAATGACGGTGGAGTTTGTTCCTGAAACTATTTTGATAAAAGACGCTTTAGGCATTTTGATTAAAAAGAGAAAAAATGTTGCTGTTGTTTTAGATGAATACGGAGGTACTTCCGGAATTGTTACAATAGAAGATATTGTGGAGGAACTATTCGGAGAAATTGAAGATGAGCACGATTTAGATGAAGAACTAATTGAGCAGGAATTGGGAGAGGGTAAGTATTTGTTTTCTACCAGATTAGATGTGGAATATTTGAATGAGACTTATAAATTGATGATTCCTGAAGAAGACTCTTACGGTACTCTGGGAGGATTTATTGTAAACTTTACGAAGGAAATTCCTCAGAAAGGGGAAGAAATTACAATAGATCACTATCATTTTGTGATAGAAGAAGCTACAAATAAGAAAATTGAATTGGTAAAAATGACAGTAAAAGAGTGATTTCTTTTATTAATTGAAAAAATTGTGCAAAATAAATTGCTAGTTGTATTGTTATTAACTAGATAATTGTATTTTCGCAAACTGAATATAAAATTAACGATAATAAAAATGGCAGTTTTAGCAAAAATTAGACAGCGTTCCGCTTTATTGATAGGAGTTATTGCACTTGCATTATTTGCATTTATAATACAAGATCTAATCGGTAAAGGGACATTTAGTCAAAGTTCAAAGGATGTGGGAAGCATCGACGGAAAAGATATTTCATTTGAAGACTTTAGAGTTAAAGTTAGTAATGTTGAAAAAAGTGGGCAAGGGATAACTTCCACTGAAGCTGCAAACAGAGTTTGGGATCAAGAGGTTTCAATCGCATTATTATCAGCTCAGTTTGATAAATTAGGATTAAGAGTTGGTGAAAAACACTTACTTGAAGTTTTGAAAGCAGATCCAAATATTGGAAAAAATCCTATGTTCCTAAATGCAGCAGGTATGTTTGATGTTGTGAAATTTAAAGAGTATTTCAAAACAAATCCTGAAGCGGCACAATATATTTCTGAAAAAGAAAAAGATGCTGAATTAAATGCAAAATTTCAAATCTACAATACGTTAATCAAATCTGGACTTTACACAACTGCTAGTGAAGGAAAGTTGAAATACGAAATGGAAGCTAACAAAGTAAACTTTGCTTACGCTGGTGCATTGTATTCTTCTATTAAAGATAGTGAAGTGAAAATTTCTGATGATGAGATTGTTGATTATATGAAGAAAAACGAGAAAAAATTCAAAGCGGATGAAACTCGTGAAATTCAATATGTTTTAGTAGAAGATAAAGCTTCAAAAGAAGATGAGGCTGAAATTAAAGCTAAAATCACAGGATTATTAAACGGAAGTGTTGTTTATAATGCTAAAACTGGTAAGAATGATACTTTGGCAGGTTTTAGAAATGCAACTAACATCGCTGAATTTGTAAATGCAAATTCTGATGTACCTTATGATTCTACATATGTACCTAAAAATAGTTTACCTGCAGTAGATGCTGATAAATTATTCAGTTTGCCTGCTGGTGCAATTTATGGACCTTACGTTTTTGGAAGATACTACGCAATTTCTAAGTCTTTAGGATTTAAAGCAGGAGTAAATGCAAAAGCAAGTCATATCTTAATTGGTTACGAAGGATCTCAAACTCCTAACCAAAAAGAAAAAAGAACTAAAGAAGAAGCTAAAGCTAAAGCTGAAGAGATTTTAGCTCAGGTTCAGGCTAATCCTGATAGTTTCATGATGTTAGCTTTTACAAGTTCTGATGATTCATCTGCACAACAAGGTGGTGATTTAGGATATTTTGGTCCAAACCAAATGGTAAAACCTTTCAATGATTTTGTATTCAGTAACGGAATTGGAAAAGTTGGTTTAGTAGAGACTCCTTTCGGATTTCACATTATTAAAATCACTGATAAACAAGACGGAATTCGTTTAGCTACAATCGCTCAAAAAATAGAGCCATCTGAAGCTACTTCTGATAAAGTATTTACATTGGCAACTAAATTCGAAATGGATGCTGCTGATAAAGATTTTGCTGCTACAGCAAAAGAATTAGGTTTAAAAGTTGCTGCTCCGGTAACTGCCAAAGCTATGGATGAAGCATTTGGTCCATTAGGAAACCAACGTAACATTGTTAGATGGGCATTTGATAAAGAAACTAGTATTGGAGATGTAAAACGTTTTGAATTAGCTAATATTGGTCACGTGATTGCTCAGTACAAAAGCGAAAACAAATCAGGTTTAGTATCAGTAACTTTAGCTAGACCATATGTTGAGCCAATATTGAAAAACAAGAAAAAAGCTGAAATGTTAAAAGCTAAAATGACAGGATCAAGCCTTGAGGCTATTGCTAAAAGTGCTGGTGTAGCTGTTCAGCAAGCTGCTAATGTTACTATGGATAATCCAGTTTTACCTGGTGGAGTTGGACAAGAGCCAAAAGTTGTTGGAAATGCATTTGCTTTAACTGCAAACAAAATTTCTGCTCCAATTGAAGGGAATACTGGTGTATATGTTGTAAAAAATATCAGTACTGTAAAAGCTCCGGCAATTGCTAACCATGCAGAATATGTTGCTAAAGTAAAAGCTCAAAGCGCATCTGATGCAAGCAGAATTTTACCAGCATTGAAAAACAATGCTAAAATTGAAGATAACAGACTGCAATTTAACTACTAGTATTTAGTATTTAATTATCATATAAAACCCGAAACATTTAAATGTTTCGGGTTTTTTGCTTTTACTTGTTTTTTAGAATAATTACTTACGCTTTTTTATTTAATTATATAGGAATAATCGAAATATAATTTAAAAAATTTGTGATATTCAAAATTTAACAGTTAATTTGCTCGAATTTTCGTTTTAGAAAAGTGGATTTGATTTAGTGAATGTTAAATAAAAAGTGTGGAAAAATGATAAAAAATTACCTTAATAATCAGGCGTTTAATGTTTTTCATGTTTAGTTTTTTTAAAAGAAAGCCTAGAGTATATTCCAAAATAGAGAACCATATTTATGGAATAATAACGGAACTTTTAAAAGTGAGCAGCACCGACATCAATGTCGATGAGCTAGGAGGTAAATATTATTTAAGTAACGAAGAACAGCATTTTAAAGTCACCATATTAAGTAACGATTATGTTATAAGACTGACTAATACACGCGATTCTGTTGCCGAAAAATATGATAAGACTTTTGTTGAAGATGTCTTAAAAGCGGTAAAAGAAGAGAAGCATCGTAGGATGGAATTAGTATACGATTCTATTAATAATAGTATCGAAAAAATGGCAGAACGTTTACATAATACGCTTATTGAATCTAATGAGCAGGAAAGTCAAAAAGTTCGTCGTTTAGAAACAAAACATGTTAAAAGCAAAAAAGTGAATTATTAAATTCACTTTTTTTGCTTTTAAATAGTGTCAGAATTTACTGTTGTAAAATCATTTCATCATAAGTTAGGATTGTTTCATATCCTTTTTTTGTAAAATATTGTTTTGGGTTTTCTTTTGAAATTGCCATTACAAAGTCGCCACCCCAAGCGCCAAGACTTTTGACTACCCCATTAAAATCTGGAAATGCAATTTCTTTAATAGTTTCCAGTTCAAGAATATTGCTCAAATGAATTTCGTGTTTTTCTACAAAATGGGCAAACTCGTTAAGTGTTTTTGCTTCGAGAATAGCTTCGGTAATTTTATTGTTGTCCAGGATGTTTTTAGCTAAATTTTCATTTTTATTGTTGTAATAAGCAGTGATTGCTGCTTTACTACTTTGTTTCTTATTTAGGTAAACAAAAAAAATGTTTTTAGTGAATTTGGGATTAAATTCTGTTTTTTCTACAATTGGAGTGTTTTGCTCTATTTGATAGATAATTGGTGTGTTGTTTTGAGCGCACGCAATGTCATAACCGCTGCCTCCAAAACTATTTTTAAGCAGTGTATAAGCGTCAGTCTTGGTCCATTGTGCTATATTGTTTAATAATGTAGATGAAGTGCCTAGACCCCAATTTTTTGGAAATGTCAAATGTGTACTAATTTCATACCCTTCAGCATTATTTATGAAATCAGTGTTTAAAAGATAGGCTTCATGTAGAATAGTAATCAACGTAGTTTTAACAGTTTCTATTTTTGCTTCAACATTGTTTGTAATTTCAGCAAAAGAAATAACATCTTCAAACCAGAGTTGATCATCATAATTGTAACTTTTCCATTTTACTTCTTTGTTGAAGCCACTTTCAACAACTAAATCCTGACCAAATTTTGTTGGTAATGCAAATGCTTTAGCTCCGTCTAAAACTAGATATTCGCCCGTTATTAAGAGTTTTCCGTTACTGTAAAAGGTTGTTTTCATTCAATGAAATAGCTTCTAATTATTTTCTTAAGTTTTCAATAAATTCAGCAACAGCGCTATGAGAAACTGCATTTTTCTTAAAATGTGATTTTATTAGATAGCGTTCTTCTTCGTTGGCTTCAAATTGATTAATGATATTATTTAAGTGCATTTTCATATGCCCTTCCTGAATTCCTGTCGTAGTTAACGAACGTAATGCAGCAAAATTTTGCGCCAAGCCTGCAACGGCAACAATTTCCATTAATTCTTGTGCAGAAGGTTTTTCAAGCATTTCCAAGCATAATTTTACCAACGGATGTAAAGAAGTAAGTCCGCCAACTGTTCCTAAGGCTAGCGGAATCTCTAACCAGAAAGTAAATATTCCTTTTTCGATTTTAGCATGCGATAGACTCGAGTACTGACCATTTCGAGAAGCATAAGCGTGAACTCCTGCTTCAACTGCTCTAAAGTCATTTCCTGTAGCGAGAATTACAGCATCAACCCCGTTCATGATACCTTTATTGTGGGTTACAGCTCTAAAAGGCTCAACTTCGGCAATTTGAACGGCCTGAACAAAACGTTCTGCAAAATCCTGTGGATTGGTAATGTGTTTTTCAGTTAGGTCTTCAACTGGGCATGAAACTTCTGCTCTTACAAGGCAATTCGGAACATAATTGGATAAAATGCTCATAATTACTTTAATATTTTCGTCATCTGAAAAGAGATCAGATTGCTGAAATTCTTCTTTTAAAGTTGTAGCAAATTGTTCCAGACAAGAGTTAATGAAGTTAGCACCCATACTATCTTTCGTTTCGAAAGTGGCATGTAGCTGGTAGTAATTTTCAAGTAAACTTCTTTTGTCTTTAAGTTTGATGTCTAAAATTCCGCCTCCGCGCTGCTGCATATTTTTGGTAATATTTTGCGTCTCAGAAAAGAATTTTGATTTTATTTTGTCAAAGAAAGATTGTAGTTTATCGGCGTCTCCATTGAATGTAAAATGTACCTGGCCAATCTTTTCAGTACTAATTATAGTTGTTTTAAAACCGCCACGAGTAGACCAATATTTTGCTGATTTTGAAGCTGCAGCAACAACTGAACTTTCTTCAATTGCCATTGGGATCGTTTTGTATTCTCCGTTGATTAAAAAATTAGGAGCAACTCCAAGTGGAATATAGAAGTTTGTGATCGTGTTTTCGATGAATTCATCGTGCAATTGTTGTAGCTTGTCGTCTGAATTCCAGTAATTTCTTATAATATTTAGGGCTTCTTCAGGAGTTGAAAAATACTCATTTGCGATCCAGTTTATTTTTTCTTTTTTGGATAATTTCGAAAATCCGGCAACAGCGTTGTTCATTCTCAGTATATTAAATAATAATGTGCTGACAAAGATACCAATTTAAGGGTTTTGTTTGCAATCTATTTAAAGTTTGAAAAGTACGCAATCGTTATTTTTTTTAACATTTAACACTTAAAATGTGTATTATGTTTATTTTTTTTACTAAAATTGGGCTCTTTTTATATTTAAAATAATTATAATGAATACAAGTAAAATAACGGTAGTACTTTTATTTTTGGTTGCTACTGTCTTTGGACAACAAAAAATTACTGTCGAAAACATTTATGGCGGGACATTCCGGGCAAAAGGAATGGATGAATTACAATCCTTAAAAAATACAGATCAATATACTGTTTTAAATGTTGATCAGGCCAGCAGAAGCATGCAGATCGATTTGTATGATTTTGCAACTCTAAAAAAAGTATCAAATTTAATCGATACTAAAAATCACAAAGAACTTTCAGACGGAATTGATAGCTATACTTTTGATGCTTCAGAAAAAAAGATTTTAATTGCTTGTCATTCTAAACATATCTTTCGCCACTCTTTTACAGCAGATTACTTTTTATACGATATCGCTTCAAAGTCACTAGTCAAACTTTTTGATTTTCAGATTCAGGAGCCAACTTTCTCGCCTGATGGAACTAAAATCGCTTATGCTAGGGAAAATAATCTTTATGTATATGATGTAGCTTCTAAAAAAGTAACAACAGTTACAGCTGATGGGAAGAAAAATGCCGTAATTAACGGTATTACGGATTGGGTTTATGAAGAAGAGTTTGCATTTGTACGTGCTTTTGACTGGAGTAAAGACAGTAAAAAATTAGCCTATATTCGTTTCGACGAAAGTGCAGTTCCGGAATTTTCTATGTCAATTTTTCATAAAGATTTGTATCCAACAGTTGAAACGTTTAAATATCCAAAGGCAGGAGAAAAAAATTCAGTAGTTTCATTACATATATACGATGCGGCTGCAAATGCAACTAAGAAAGTTGATTTAGGAAATTATAATGACTTCTATATTGCAAGGCTGCAATGGACAAATGATAATAATGTATTATCAGCGCAGGTTTTAAATCGCCATCAGGATAATCTTGATTTATTATTTGTAGATGGAACAACGGCCGCTGCAAAAGTTGTTTTAAATGAAAAAGACAAAGCTTATGTTGATGTTACAGATAATTTGACATTCTTAAAAGACAATAGTTTTATCTGGACAAGTGAAAAAGACGGTTTTAATCATATTTATGTTTACGATAAAACCGGAAAACTTAAAAATCAGGTTACAAAAGGAAACTGGGAAGTTGTTTCATACTATGGTTTCGACGAAAAAAATAAAACTATTTTCTATCAATCTACGGAGAATGGTTCAATAAACAGAGATATTTATCGTATTGGTTTAGACGGAAAAAATAAATTACGTTTAACTTCAAAAGTTGGAACAAGTGCGGCGACTTTTAGTCCTAATTTCCAATTTTTTATTAATACTTTCTCAAGTAATTTACAGCCTACAACTTATACTTTAAACGAGGCAAAAACTGGAAAAGAAATTCAGGTAATCGAAAACAATCAGGCTCTTGCCGATAAATTGAAAGCTTATAATCTTCCAGCAAAAGAATTCTTTGTTTTAAAAACAGCTAAAGGGAATGAGCTTAATGCATGGATTTTAAAACCAAAAGATTTCGACCCTTCTAAAAAATATCCAGTTTTCATGTACCAATATTCTGGTCCTGGATCTCAACAAGTAAACAACGATTGGAATAATTCAGATGATTATTGGTTTTTATCGCTTACTCAACAAGGTTATATTGTTGCTTGTGTAGATGGTAGAGGAACTGGTTTTAAAGGTGCTGATTTCAAAAAAGTTACTCAAAAAGAACTTGGGAAATATGAAGTTGAAGATCAGATTGATGCTGCAAAAGTGATTGGAGCTTATCCGTATGTTGATGCTTCAAGAATTGGAATCTTCGGATGGAGTTATGGAGGCTTTATGTCGTCAAACTGTATTTTTCAAGGAAACGATGTTTTCAGAATGGCAATTGCAGTTGCTCCGGTAACGAACTGGCGTTTTTATGATAGCGTTTACACAGAAAGATACATGCAGACTCCACAAGAAAATGCAAGTGGCTATGATCAAAATTCGCCAATAAATCACGTTGATAAATTAAAAGGTAAGTTTTTATTGATTCACGGATCAGCAGATGATAACGTTCATGTGCAAAATTCAATGCAAATGATGGAAGCTTTAATTCAGGCGAATAAGCAATTTGATTCTCAGATATATCCGGATAAAAATCACGGTATTTACGGTGGTAAGACGAGAATTCAGCTTTATAATAAAATGACTAACTTTATCAAAGAAAATTTATAGAATAACTTTATTAACCTTAAACAAATAATGAATAATATGGGAGAAACTCAAGTAAAAACTGCGCATCCAAAAGGACTTTGGGTATTGTTTGGAACGGAGATGTGGGAGAGATTCAATTTTTATGGGATGCGAGCTTTATTGACTTTATTTCTTGTAAACTCATTATTAATGAAGGAGGAAGAAGCTTCATTGATTTATGGTGGTTTCCTTGGACTTTGTTATTTAACGCCAATGTTGGGTGGTTTTGTAGCAGACCGTTTTTTAGGAAATAGAAATTGTATATTATTGGGTGGATTATTAATGGCAACAGGACAAATGTTGTTGTTTACCAGCGGAAGTATATTTGAAAATAATTTACCTTTAGCTAAAATCATCATGTATTCTGCCTTAGGAGTTATTGTTTTTGGTAACGGATTCTTCAAGCCAAACATTTCGAGTATGGTGGGAAGTTTATATCCTAAACAAGAGAAAACAAAATTAGATAGTGCTTTTACTATTTTCTATATGGGAATCAATATCGGGGCTTTCTTAGGTCAGTCGATTTGTCCTTTGTTGGGAGATGTTAAAGATGCTGGTGGGATTAGAGATATCCATGCTTTTAGATGGGGATTCATGGCGGCTTCTTTGGCAATGCTTATCGGAACAGTTCTTTTTTACTTCTTGAAAAACAAATATGTGGTTTCTCCTGAAGGAAGACCATTAGGAGGTTTGCCTTCTAAAAATGAAGCTTCTGATTTTGAAGAGGGAGAAGCGCAAAAAGCTAATTTTTCAAATAAATCTTTAGCAATTGCAAGTCTTGCATTTATCGCGTTAGGATTCTTTTTCCATTATGTTGTAGGCCAGAATTTGATTTATACTTTGATTTATTCTAGTGGATTGTCATTGGCGGGATTAATTATTTCCGATACTTCATTGACTAAAATTGAAAGAGACAGAATTATTGTAATTTATATCGTTTCGTTCTTTATTATTTTCTTCTGGGCGGCTTTTGAGCAAGCTGGTTCATCGTTAACTTTTATTGCAGATAACCAAACAGACAGAAACTTCTTTGGGTTTTTAATGCCTCCATCAATGGTTCAGATTTTTAATGGACTATTTGTTGTAATTATGGCAGTACCATTCAGTATTTTATGGGATACTCTTAGAGCAAAAGACAGAGAGCCTATTTCTCCGGTAAAATTAGCTGCAGGACTAGTGATAATCTCGATTAGTTTCTTCATGATTGCGACTCAGGTTTCTTACATTGGAACTTCTGGTTTGTTATTGGTAAAATGGCTTATATTATTATATTTCTTAAATACATGTGCTGAATTATGTTTATCTCCAATTGGTTTGTCATTGGTTGGTAAATTATCTCCAAAACGTTTTGCTTCATTGCTTTATGGAGTATTCTTTTTGTCAAACGCTTCGGGTTATGCTTTAGGTGGAACTTTAGGTTCTATCTTGCCTGCAACTGGAGATAAATTTGCAAAAGCAAAAGAATTAGGAATTGATCTTCAAGCAGTCTTAGATAACAAAATTACACCAACTCCTGAGCAATTAGCTTTATTGGATCAACACCAAATTAGTGCTCATAACCACTTTTTTGCTGGATTTGAAATTCATAACTTATATGAGTTTTTTATGGTATTTGTGGTTCTTACGGGTATTGCGGCAATTATATTATTTGCATTGACTCCATTCTTGAAAAAAATGATGCACGGTGTTAGATAATATGGAAAACAATACAATTACTCTAGAGCAAATACAAAATTTTGAAGGCAAGTACCCAAAACAATTGTGGTACTTGTTTTTAGTTGAAATGTGGGAACGTTTTTGTTTCTACGGAATGAGAGGTGTTTTGGCATTTTTTATGGTAGACCAATTAGGTTTACTTGAAGGAAAGGCCAATCTTCAATACGGAGCTATTCAGGCTTTTGTTTATGCTTTTACTTTTATTGGTGGAATATTCGCTGATAAGGTTTTAGGTTTTAAAAAATCACTTCTTTTCGGTGGTATTATTATGATTTTGGGGAATTTGCTAATTGCGGCTTCTCCTCATGATTTCTTTTATTACGGAATAACTTTGTCTATCATCGGAACAGGTTTCTTTAAGCCAAACGTTTCTTCAATGGTGGGTGAATTATACCATGAAAGTGATGGGCGTAGAGATGCGGGTTACGGACTTTTTTATGCTGGAATTAATATTGGAGGAATGCTTGGAGGTGCGATTCCAATTTATTTAGGAAAAAATTATTCCTGGAGTTTATGTTTTCTGTCGTCGGCAGTGGTTATGATTATTGGAGTGGTGACATTTCTTTTAACTAAAAAACATTTGGCTCCAATTGGGAATTCTCCTTTAGAGAGTCAAGCTCCTAAAAAAAGGAGAATGAAGGAAATTGCAGTTTATCTGGGTTCTATAATTGTAATTCCGTTTATATATATCATGGTAATTAATTCTGATTATACAGATTATTTCATGTATACGATTGGGGTAATTGCAATTGGTTATTTCTTGTTCGAGTTAATACGAATTAAAGATAGAAAACAGCAATACAAATTATTGGCCGCATTCATTTTTATCTTTGGATATTTTATGTTTATGGCAATTTCTGAACAATCCGGAGGATCTTTATCGTTATTCGCGAAAGATAATTTATCAAGCAAATTGTTGTTTTTTAATATCGATCCAAACGTGGTTAATAATAGTATTAATTCAATGTATGTTATTATTTTCAGCCCGTTAGTTGGTTTGTTGTGGATCGCTCTTTATAAAAGAAAAATTGAACCAAATACGGTTATCAAATTTGGACTATCCTTTATATTATTAGCAGCTGGTTTTTTTATTTTTTATAGTGCCAGGTTTTTTGTTGATCCTCAAGGGTTGAGTTCTTTAAATGTATTTGCTTTAGGTTACTTAATTTATACGCTTGGAGAATTGTGTATTGGTCCTATTGGAATGTCTGTAATTACTAAGTTGTCGCCTAAACGTTTGTTTGGAATGATGATGGGATTATGGTTTCTTTCTAGTGCTTTTGGACAATTAGCGGCAGGGAAGCTTGGTTCTGAAATGTCTAATGCAAATACAGGAGCAACTTTAATGTCTAAACTTATAGCTTACACTGATGGGTATTATCAATTAGCGCTTTATTCGCTTATTGCGGGTATCATTTTAATAGTAACAACACCTTTGATCAAAAAATTAATGCAAGAAGTAAAATAGACGATATTTAGCAATAGATATTTTGTTTAAATTTGTAGAAAATTAATGCAGCATGAAAAAAATATTATTGATTATCTTGTTTTTAACTGGTGTTTTTTCAATACAGGCACAGGAGTTGAAATGGTATACAGATGTAAGAGAAGCTATTACTGAAAGTAATAAGGTACATAAGCCAATGTTGATGTTTTTTACAGGAAGCGATTGGTGTGGATGGTGTATTCGTTTGCAAAATGAAGTTTTAAAAACGCCTGAGTTTACAAAATGGGCAGCTGAAAATGTAGTTTTAGTTGAATTGGATTACCCTAGAAGAACGCCTCAGGCTCCGGAAATAAAAAATCAGAATAACGAATTGCAACAAGCTTTCGGAATTCAGGGGTTTCCTACGATTTATTTTACAAGTGCGGAAGCAATAGACGGAAAAGTAAATTTTAAAGGTTTGGGTCAAACTGGTTATGTTGCTGGTGGTCCTACAGCATGGTTAGCAGTTGCTAACGGAATTGTAAACCCTAAAAAGTCTTAATGGATAATTTTTTTTTAAAATATATTTGAAATCCCTATACTTTGTATAGGGATTTTTTTTTGTTTAGTAAGAAAAGGTATCTTTAATTTTGTTTTAAATTGTTGATTTAATATTTATTTATAATTAAAAAAACACATAATGTATTTTTTGTATTAATTAAAATTGGAAAATTAAAATATTATGTTAATTTCGTCATGCTAATCTAACCAAAACCAAAATAATATGATCAAAAAATTACTTATCCTACTATTTTTTTTAGGTTCATTTTTTATGCATGCTCAGAATTTAGTTTGGAGAACTAATATGAGTGATGCTATTGCTATTAGTAATGAACAAAGAAAACCAATGTTAATTTTATTCACTGCCTCAGGTGTACCGGAAAATCTTCAAAATGAAATATTTAAAACACCAGACTTTGCCGTTTGGTCACGTGATAATGTCATTTTAGTAAAGCTTGATTTGTCTGATTCATCTGCTTCTGATGGGGATAAAGAGCAAAATGTAAGACTTAAAAATGCTTTTGGTGTTGAAGAACTGCCTGAAGTTTGTTTTGCACTGGCATCTATCCGCAAAAACAAAACTACTTTTAGTGCTCTGGGAAAAATTGCCTATAAGCCTGGTGGGGCAAAAGCATGGATAGCAGAATCAAATGCGCTTTTACATCCAAGCGAATAATATTTTAATTATTTTTTTAGTTTAATCTATAGAATCCCTTTTCATTTGTAGAATGAAAAGGGATTTTTTTATAGCAGGAAGTTTTCCAGTGTTGTTGAAATGAATAGGAATTGGAGCTATCTGCGATAACTGTTTTTGGATGTAAATCTTCCAATACGCGATCTAAGTTTATTTTTGGAGAAGCTGTCAGTACAAGAATATCTGGTTTAAGTTTCTTTTCATAGATGCCGGAACTATCGATCAACAAAATTTTCTTTCCATCAAAAAATATACATTTTTAATTTTATTTATCGATTTCAAAACTCCAAAATTGGCAACTAAATAGACTTGTAACGCGTCGTTTTTTGATTCTTTTTCTGATAACGTATTACTTGTAAAAAGGTTGATGTCTTTGCCAATTCTTTCAGTAATTATGGTTTTTTTCTTCGCATGGAAAACAATAAATTCTTTTTTACTTTCAATTTCTTTTTTGGTTTGTATGAAGTTAATCTGAACCAGAACTATAGTAACTAGTGTAATAACAAGCTTGTTGTAACAAGGTTTTTTTAACCAAGTGATACTTGCTACTAAAAGAGAATGAAAGAAATAATAAGCCAAAGGAAATTGATAGTACTGAAATTATAATTGGAGGTGCCCAATAATACGCTGCTAGAATGCCAAAAACGTAGCCAAACATTATTTTAGCCAATGGGAAATCTAATACTTTCATGCTATAAAAGTATTAAAAATTTGTAAGAAAAATAATATATTAATATTAATCAACAACTCTGTTAATCTGAGCAAAAGAATTTTTGTAATACGGCTCTTTTGTCGACGAAATTATAACACCTTTTGAAGTCGAGGAATGTACAAATTTTATCTCGTCTGACTTTACTTCCGTAATTAATCCAACATGATTGATTTGTCTGCTTTTATTGGTTTTGAAGAAAATTAAATCGCCTTTTTGGGCATCATCAATATTAATTATTTTTCCAATTTTAGACTGCTCATAAGAACTTCTGGGAAGTTTTATATTTTCAGATTCAAAAGAAGTAAACACTAATCCGGAACAATCAAATCCGCTTTTTGTAGTTCCGCCGGCTTTGTATTTTACTCCAATATTATCTGTTGCATTCTCAATTAAATGATTGACGATATATTTGTTTTCCTTCTTTGTTTCTTTATTACTTACCGCATTTGAAGTTGATTTACAAGAAGTAAAGACAAGAGTTAGTAGAAGAAAAATGAGTGCTTTTTTCAAAACAAGAAATATTTAAGGTTGCTTTAAATCGGCGACAATTAGTTTAGCCGTTTTTTTACTGGCACCAATTCCTCCTAATTTGTGCTCTAAAATGTCATAATTTTTAAGCAGTTTTTCACGATAATGAGGTTCAAGTAATTTTTGAAGTTCCTCTTTAATACGTTTCGTGTTGCAATCAGCCTGAATTAATTCGGTTACAACTTCTTGATCCATAATTAAATTGACCAAAGAAATATATTTTAGTGTAATAATTCGTTTTGCAATTTGATAAGATATATTGCTTCCTTTGTAACAAACAACTTCAGGTACTTTAAAAAGAGCGGTTTCTAGAGTTGCGGTTCCTGAAGTTACCAAAGCAGCGGTAGAAGAACGTAGTAAATCATAAGTTTTATTCGAAACAAATGCGATATTTTCGTTAGAAATAAATTGCTTATAAAACTCATATTCCTGACTTGGTGCACCTGCAATTACGAATTCATAATCCTTAAAGTCGTCAACAACACTAAGCATTACACTAAGCATTTTGGTAATTTCCTGTTTGCGGCTTCCTGGCAAAAGCGCAATAATAGGTTTGTCTCCCAATTGATTTTCTTTTCTAAAAACAGCTTCGTCAAAAGGAGGCTGATTCTGAATAGCATCGATTAATGGATGCCCCACAAAATCTACAGGAAAATGATGTTTGTCTTCATAGAAGCTTTTTTCAAAAGGCAAAATCACAAACATTTTATCGACATCTTGTTTGATGGCTTTGATTCTGTTTTCTTTCCAGGCCCAGATTTGAGGTGAAATATAGTAATGAGTTTTGTAGTTGAGTTCTTTAGCCCATTTTGCGATACGCATATTAAAACCAGGATAATCAATAAAAATGATAACGTCTGGTTTGAATTCCAAAATATTTTTTTTGCAAAAAGTAATATTACTTAAAATAGTTTTCAAATTAATGACAACTTCAATAAAACCCATAAATGCCAATTCACGATAGTGTTTTACTAAAGTTCCGCCGGTTTTTTGCATTAAATCGCCGCCCCAAAATCTAATATCAGCCTGAGGATCTTCCTCATATAATGCTTTCATTAAATTAGAACCATGTAAATCTCCGGAAGCTTCACCAGCAATGATGTAATATTTCATATGATTTTTTTTTGCAGTGCAAAGATAAGATTTAAATAAACAAAGTAGAAATTGCCAGAACAATCACAGCCAAAACCACGCCTCTCGCCATCAATTCTTTATCTCTTTTTAATAAAATTAAAAATACAGCTAAGTCTAAAAGAGTACCAAGGGTAATTATTTTTCCTAAGTAACCGTAATGTTTGATAGTTTCAAGTCCTGATGAAAGATTAAAAGTCGTAAAGAATGTGATAAACAAATAACTGCCAAGAAGTGCAGTGAAAATTCCGATAATAAAACCAATAACAATGTCTTTTTTATTCATTTAATTTCCAGGTATTAAGTTGTTGCATAGTATGATGTGCTGTTAAATCAAATTGAACAGGAACAACTGAAATGTAGCCATTTTCCAGAGCCCATTCATCAGTGTCTTCCCCTTTGTCTTCGTTTGTAAATTTTCCTGTAAGCCAGTAATAATCCTTTCCGTAGGGAGTTTGGCGCTTGTCAAATTTTTGGGCATAATACGCTTTCGCCTGACGACAAATTTTTATCCCCTTAATTTCCTTTTCCTTTAATTTCGGGAAATTAACATTTAAAACCACTCCGGTAGGTAATTTATTGGCAAGAGTTTCGAGTGTGATTTTTTTGACAAACGACTTAATTGGTTCAAAATCGGCATTCCAGTCAAAATCTAGCAACGAAAAACCAATAGCCTGAATACCTTCGATTCCGGCCTCAACTGCGGCACTCATTGTTCCTGAATAAATGACATTAATAGAAGAATTTGAACCGTGATTGATGCCTGAAACGCATAGATCAGGTTTTCGATGCAGAATTTCATTTACTGCCAGTTTTACACAATCTACAGGTGTTCCGGAGCAGCTGTACTCCATTACACTGTCATTTTCTTTTGAAATTTTATCCAGAAATAAGGTGTTGTTGATGGTTATGGCATGTCCCATTGCGCTTTGAGGTTTGTCGGGGGCAACAACGATTACTTCGCCAATAGTTTCCATAACACTGATCAAAGCCCTGATTCCGGGTGCTAAAATCCCGTCGTCATTAGTAACTAATATCAAAGGTTTTTCATTTTTCATGCGTGGATGTCATTTGTGAATTGTCAAAATTAAAGCTTGTTAAAGCAAATGTAGTAACAGATTTTGGTAGAATACTAACAAATAAATAAAAATTGTCAACTAAATTAAAGAACGTTTTCGTGCATTAAACATTTTTATATCTTTAACAAAAAATTATAGTGAACTTGGCTGTCGTGGCATAGTTTTTACCGTAACTTAGATTAAAAAATTGATGAATGCTATTATTAAATTTATGAAAAGAAATTATAAAATACTTATAGCCGTATTATGCTTGTCATTAACCTTATTTGCTTTTAAAATAAATGCAGATAAGACAGAAGATCCGGACCCAAACAGAGATAAAACACTTTTAGAATTACTTGCATTCGTTATTGAAAAAGGACATTATAGTCCGGCAGAAATAAACGATGAGTTCTCTAAGGGAATTTTTAAAGATTATATTGATGCTTTAGATCCTTCAAAAAGGTTCTTTTTACAGTCTGATATTGACGAATTTAAGCAATATGAGCTGCAATTAGATGATCAGTTTTTGAATAAAGACCTGACGTTTTTCAATCTGACTTATACCAGATTGATGAAGAGAATGGAAGAGAGCAAAAAACGTTACAAAACGATTTTGGCACAACCTTTCAATTATAACGTTGATGAGACTTTTAATGCAGATTATGAGCATCTTCCGTATGCTAAAAATGCTGTGGAAATTAATGAAAGATGGAGAAAACAAATCAAATTATCTACACTTTCATCTCTTGTTACTAAACAAAAAATAGAGGAAGATAAAAAGAAAACAGATCCTGCTTACAAGGCAAAATCTTTTGAAACTTTAGAAAAAGAAACTCGTGAGAGTTCTTTAAAATCTTTAGATGATAACTTTAGTTTAATTAAAGATTTGAACAAAGAAGATTGGTTTTCTGTGTATGTAAATTCGATCATGACACGTTTTGATCCACATACAAGTTATTTTGCACCAGAAGAAAAAGATCGTTTTGATGTTAATATCAGTGGAAAATTAGAAGGAATCGGCGCGAGATTAACAAAGAAAAATGATTTTACTCAAATTGATGAGTTGATTTCTGGTGGTCCAGCATGGAAAGGGAAACAACTTGAGGCTGGAGATTTAATTTTGAAAGTAGCGCAAGGAAATGAAGAGCCTGTAGATGTTGTAGGTATGCGTTTGGATGATGTTGTGAAAAAAATTAAAGGACACAAAGGAACCGAAGTAAAACTGACAGTTAAAAAAGTAGATGGAAGTATTAAAGTGATTTCAATTATTAGAGATGTGGTTGAAATTGAAGAAACATACGCTAAATCAAGTATCGTAGAAAGAAACGGATTGAAATACGGGGTTATTTATTTGCCTAAATTCTATATTGATTTTGAAAATAAAGATGGCCGTGATGCCGGAAAAGATATTGCTCTTGAAGTAGAAAGAT
This sequence comes from Flavobacterium sp. LAR06, assembly GCF_041946075.1. Taxonomy (NCBI): domain Bacteria; kingdom Pseudomonadati; phylum Bacteroidota; class Flavobacteriia; order Flavobacteriales; family Flavobacteriaceae; genus Flavobacterium; species Flavobacterium sp. LAR06. Next base: position 21,408 of record NZ_JAUTYT010000022.1, read on the forward strand.
TGAAAAAAGAAGATATTAACGGAATTGTACTTGATGTTCGTGATGATGGAGGTGGGTCTTTGTCTACAGTAGTTGACATTGCAGGTTTATTTATTGAAGAAGGACCTATTGTTCAGGTAAAATCTGCAGGTAAAAAGAAAGAAGTTTTATACGATAAAGATAAAAAGATCGAGTGGGACGGACCATTAGTAATTATGGTAAACAGTTTCTCCGCTTCGGCTTCAGAGATTTTGGCTGCTGCAATTCAGGATTACAAACGTGGAGTAATTATAGGAAGTAAACAAACTTATGGAAAAGGTACAGTACAAAACGTTTTAGATTTAAACCAATTTGTTCGTAATGCAAATTATGGAGATTTAGGTGCTTTGAAAATTACCGGACAAAAGTTTTATAGAATCAATGGTGGTTCAACTCAGTTAGAAGGTGTTCATAGTGATGTGGTAATGCCAGATCGTTATGCTTACTTAAAAATGGGTGAGCGCGATATTGACAACGCAATGCCATGGGATAAAATTGATCCGGCTGATTACAATACCTGGACATCTAATGAGAAATTTAATCAGGCAATTGCAAATAGTAGAAACAGAATTGCAGGTAATGCTCAGTTTAAATTAATTGAAGATAATGCGAGGTGGATTGATGTTAAAAATAAAGAAAACACTTACAGCTTAAATATCGATAGCTTTAAAGCAACTCAGGAACAAGTTGAAAATGAAGGCAAAAAATACAAACCAATTTCAGATTACAAAAACAATTTGGTTTTTAAATCTTTACCTTATGAGGAGCTTGAAATGAACAGCGATGCTACTTTAAAAGAAAAGAGAGAAGCCTGGCATCAGGCATTAGCTAAAGATGTTTATGTTGAAGAAGCATTAAATGTTTTGGATGATTTACAAACGAAAGGTTTAGTGAAAAATAGTGTTAGTCCTAAAATGAAAAAAGATAAATTAGTTAAATCTTAATTTTACAAAGATAATTTGTTATTAAACGCTCCGAAAAATTTATTTTTAGGAGCGTTTTTTTTTGTACGTTTAATGAATAAAGATAGCTTGTAAATGAGGAATTATATTTTGTTAGGTTTGATGATTTTGGTGTCGATTTCATGTAAAAAAGAAACAGTAGGAAGCAATGTCAAAGATGATTTAAAAGAGACTGAATCTAATTTTGTGTCCAATCAGAGTAGAACAGATTCGATGTATACTTTTGCTTATTTGCCAACGTCAACAACTGAACAAATTGTAAAACATAGATATTATACACTTTCGTATAATGAGAAATTCGAACAAGCCGAATGGGTGGCTTATGAATTGAAGAAAGAATATCTTAAAAATAATGATTTTAAAAGACCTTATTTTATCGAAGATCCAAAAGTAACAACAGGTTCTGCTGATTGGAGGAACTATAAAAATTCAGGTTATGACAAGGGACATCTTTGTCCGGCTGGTGATATGGAGTTTAATAAGGATGCCTATATTGATACATTTTACACTTCAAATATCTCACCTCAAAAACATGATTTTAATAGTGGAATCTGGAATAGATTAGAGCAGAAAACACGTTATTGGGCTGAAAAGTATAATGATATATATGTCGTAACAGGAGGTGTTCTGAAAGATTCAGATAAAAAAATAGGGACAGAAAAAGTTGCTGTCCCTAAATATTTTTATAAAATCATTTTAGCTAAATCAGGGAAGGAGCATAAAGCAATTGCTTTTTTGGTTCCGAATGAAGAGAGCGATAAGTCACTTTATGATTTTGTTGTTCCAATTGAAACTTTAGAAAAAATGACCGGAATTGATTTCTTTCCCAATTTAAAAAATTTAAAAAGTAGTAAGAGTTTTTAGTTCCCCAATAGTTTGTGATGGGTTTTCGGCTTTAAAAACAAAGCTTCCGGCAACTAAAACATCTGCTCCTGCTTCTGCTAATTGTTTTGCATTTTTGCTGGTTACACCGCCATCAATTTCAATAATTGTTGAGGCATTTTTGCGTGTAATTAAAGCTTTTAGCTTTTCCACTTTAGCATAAGTGTTTTCAATAAATGATTGTCCTCCAAAACCAGGATTCACACTCATAATAAGTACTAAGTCAATATCGTTGATTACATCTTCTAATAAATCAATATTAGTATGAGGATTGATGGCAACTCCCGCTTTCATTCCTTCAGCTTTAATAGCTTGTAGCGTTCTGTGTAAATGAGTGCAGGCTTCATAATGAACTGTTAGGATATTGGCACCTAAATCAGCAAAAGTTTTAATGTAGCGGTCTGGATCAATGATCATTAAATGTACGTCGATTGTTTTTTTAGCGTGTCTTGAAATCGCTTCTAAAACGGGCATTCCAAAAGAGATATTCGGTACAAAAACCCCGTCCATAATATCAATGTGAAACCAATCAGCCTGACTGTTATTGATCATTTCGATATCACGTTGTAAATTAGCAAAATCAGCTGCAAGAACAGAAGGGGCAATAAGTGTATTCTTCATTTTTTGTAGTTGTGTGTTGTTTTTACAAAGGTAGATTTTAGTTTCTTTAAAATGAAATTAGATTTCATTTTTTGAACCATTAAGAGGTTAAGGAAATAAAGCTTTAGATGCTTAATGATATTTGTTCTCAATTAGTTGAGAGTTTTTGCTTAATGAAACTTAATGTCTTAATGATTCATAATAATACAAATAAAAAACTCCGGTAATCAGCCGGAGTTTCAATCATCAATCAAAAAACGAACAGTCAATCAAACTGTTGTTTGCTTTACGGTCCAATATAGGCAGTTTCGCAATAAATTCCAAATTCCAATAAAATAATTGGGATTTGGAATTTCTAATATTGGATTTTGTGGGGTTTTATCCCAAATAAGTTTTAAGAATTTTACTTCTTGAAGTATGTTTTAATCTACGGATTGCTTTTTCTTTAATCTGACGTACACGTTCACGCGTTAAGTCGAAAGTCTCTCCAATTTCTTCTAATGTCATTGGATGCTGATCACCAAGACCAAAGTACAAACGAACAACATCAGCTTCTCTAGGAGTTAATGTTTCTAGTGAACGTTCAATTTCAGTACGTAATGATTCGTGAATTAATTCTCTATCCGGGTTTGGAGATTCACCAGAACGTAAAACGTCGTAAAGGTTAGAATCTTCTCCTTCAACAAGAGGTGCATCCATTGATAAGTGACGGCCAGAGTTTTTCATAGACTCTTTTACGTCGTTTACAGTCATGTCAAGTTCTTTTGCAATTTCTTCAGCAGAAGGCGGACGCTCATTAGATTGCTCTAATAACGCATACATTTTGTTGATTTTATTGATAGAACCAATTTTGTTTAATGGTAAACGAACGATACGAGATTGTTCTGCCAAAGCCTGAAGGATCGATTGACGAATCCACCAAACTGCGTAAGAGATAAATTTAAAACCACGTGTTTCATCAAAACGTTGAGCGGCTTTAATTAATCCTAAGTTTCCTTCGTTAATTAAATCAGGAAGTGTTAATCCTTGATTTTGATATTGTTTAGCAACCGATACTACGAAACGTAGGTTGGCTTTTGTAAGTTTTTCTAAAGCTCTTTGATCACCAGCCTTTATTCTTTGTGCTAATTCTACCTCTTCATCAGCGGTAATTAGGTCAACTTTTCCGATTTCTTGTAGATATTTATCTAACGATGCAGTTTCACGATTGGTTACCTGCTTGGTGATTTTAAGTTGTCTCATTTTCTTGTCTCCTTATTTTTAAAGTGTACAAATGGTTATACGTAAGAAGTTTCAAAAAGGTTACAACGATTTGAAAAAAAAATAAAAATTCCCGTTTCTGGCTTGTTGAAACGGGAATTTTTATTGTAAATGAAAGTTTTTAATTGGCGGCAGTGTCCTTTATTTCAATAGTTTCTCTTAATGATACAGGAGATCCATTTTTCGCAAATCCTTCGAGTGTGATTTCAAATATGCCTGAATTATCAGAGGTGTAGAATGTATTATTATTGTTATTGCCATCTAGTTTTACTTCTGGATTCCAAAGCAATTGATTTCTAAAATCTGGAATTCTTTCGTTATCAGCAGCATTAGAATAATCAATTTTATGATATATTTTTTTTAACTGTGGTCTTAATATGGAAGTATTTACAATTGAGCTTTCCTTTTGAGTGCTTTTAAAATCTTTGTCGAAAGTAGAAAAAATAATTACTCCGTTAAATGATTTTGCCCCTACATAATATCGTCCTACAATTAATTCAATTTTATATACATTTTTCATGTTGTAGGTCATCAATTCAGTCTGATTCTCCAAGTATAATCCATCAACAAGTACTAAGGCAGATTCCGGCAATTGTGGAAAAACACTAGCGTCATTTACGTGCAAATAAACTTTGTCACCTTTTTGCTTGTGATATATTTCGGTCGCAACTTCAGTTATAGTTTCTTTTAAGGTTTTAAATCTGGTATAATCATCTAAAACATACTCTTTTGCTATAGGATAATAAAATGGATCATAGCTTGGCGCTTTGACAATGTTGTCTGTTTTTTTGTGATAGTAAGCATTTTCTATTTGGCTTGATATTGATCTGTTTACCAAGCTTTCCTTTATTATATAAGATAATGGAGAATCTGCATTAAATGTTAATTTAGAATATTCTATTTTAGGTAATTCGTCTACCAAAATAGTATAATGAGATGCATTATCATCAATAATTTGAACTGTAATGGCGGCATTGTAATTTGCTTTGTCTATGCTAAAAATAAACTTCCCATTGCTGTTTGTTTTTACTACTTTAAAAGCAAATGATTTACCGGGAAGTGATAAGGCAACAGTAATATTTTCGACTTTATCGCTGCCGTTTAGAGAAGTAATTTTTCCGGAAATAATTTCACCTCTTATTTCAGGTAGAATAATATTTGAATCCTGATTGAGAAGTGCAACTGTATTATTTTGGCTGAAAGATGAAAAATTGGTTGCTGTAATTTGATCATTCACAGGCAGATTGTCTATTTTTCGAACAGATAATGAATAACTTCCGTCTTTAAAAACAGGGTTGACAGGTTCAATTTTTAACGATACTAATTCGCGGTTACCAAAGCTTTTTTTGTTAAGATTGAATTTTACATTCTCATTAGTAATGCTTTTTTCTGTTAAAGTCGATTGGCTTCCATTTGCAGTAATATTGGTGCTGTTGGTAGCAATTACATTTGATATAGCTTCTTTTTCGCTTGACTTAAAAGGATTAATAATCGTAATGTCTATTTGGAAAAAATCTGTAGTTGGTTTGTTTAGCATCCAATCGGTATAGCCAATTAATTTATAATTCCCTGTTTTTAAATTTGTGGGTATGAAATAGTCTCCTTGTCCATAAGAATTTTCTAAGGCGACTTTAGCTTTAAAAACCGAATTTTTATTACTGTCAACAAGTTCTATATAAGCAATTTTGCTAATGATGCTAGGTGTTTTATCTGAAGATTTTAAGCAATATATTTTGTATAATAAGCTCTCTCCTGAAACAAATGTTGTTGCATTTGCATGGATAAATACTGTTTCGTCTAAAGCAACGATCGATTGTGCGCTGGTTAATTGCGTATTAATTAATACAAACAATAATATAAGGTGTTTTAATTTGTCCAAAATGAAGGTATTTCGTTAGATGAAAAGGAAGTGCAATCGCCACATTCTACAGGAACCATGTAATAAAAACTGGATTCTATATTGTATTTATATGTAATAGCATTAGCAGTAATTCTATCAATTAAAACATTGCCACGACATGGAATAGGCATACTAAGACCAAAGCAAAATTTAAATTCTTCTTCGGTACAATCTGTATAGTATGGCGGAAGTGTTTCTCCAGGAAATAAATCAGAATAATTAAAAAATATTCTTTTTGATGAAAATGATGATACTTCAAAAAAGCCAATTACTTTTTCACCAGTATTAGAAACACATTTTAAATTTCCGTTGATAAAACCTGGCTGTTTAGGAGATAATACACTAGCCGAACTAGAAATTTCTTTCATCGTTTTACGAAAGGTATAGGATTCTAAATTTTGCACATATTGCTTCACCAGGATGCTGTAACGATGGCTGATGATATAATTTTGATCACTGATAAAACGAACAGGAAAGTTAACGCGATCTTCTTGCAAATTTGTTGTAGTAGTTAAAATGATATCATTTGAGGCTTTAGTACTGTAACATATTCTGGTATTAGGATCGTTAGGCTCTAATCCAACTGATTGAGGACCTGTTACTACTAATTTTTCCTGGCGGTATACAGGTGCGATAATTTTATAGGTCTCTTCATACTCGTATCTGTAGTATTTTGACGTATTGCTCGGATCATAGTTGTTTACTCTGATTTGAACTCCTCTTCCTTCTTTGCTGTCTGTAACAACGGTAGGAATGACGCTTTCAATTTGATTTTCAGTAGTAAGAGTTTCGTTTGAAGATTGATAAACTTTACCATTCTTGGTTTTTATTTCTAAAGTATAAATTCTGTTTGGCACAGCTTGAAAATCGGCTTCTGACACATAGATGTTATTTTCTTCTTTAAAAGCATATACAGTTCCTAAATCGTCTTTAATCGTTACTGTGGCACCTGTTTCATTTACAACTCCGTCGTCTTCAAGTTTGGCAGTTTTAGACAGTTTAACTTCTTGTTTTTTTAATTCATTAGTTATAGTTGCCTCGACAACCAGAGCTTCTTCATAAGTGTCTGATTGTAATACATAAGTCTCTGTGCAGCTGCTCAAAAAAAGACTCAGTACTAGAAGGAGGGCGTATTTATTTTTATAAAATGTTTTCATGATTTTTGAATCCGTTTGGGATATTAAAATTTAAAGTTATAAGTAATACTAGGAACAGGAATAGAAAAAATTGATGTTTTATATCCCTTCACTTTACCGCTAGGATCTGTTACAAAATAAATTGAATACGGGTTATTGCGGCCTAACACATTGAAAACAGATATGTTCCAGAAACTATGAGCTAGTTTTTTTATCTTATGGTTTCCTTCAATGTTAATTCCGATGTCTAAACGAATATAATCCGGAATTCGGTATTTATTTCTATCGCTATAAAGAGTGTATTCTGCTCCTCCATAATTATATGTTCCAATAGGAAATGTAATTGGTCTTCCTGTTTGATATAAAAAGTTGGTCGAGAAACTATATCTTTTTGTAAATTTATAATTTAATACGGCACTAAAGTCATGAGGTTTGTCAAAATTTGATGCGAAATATTTACCTCCGTTTACCTTTTCTTCGTTAAATTGACTATCTAATTTTATAAGAGATCTTGAATAAGTATATCCGATCCATCCGTTTAATTTTCCTACTTGTTTTTTTACTAAGAACTCGATTCCATAGGCTTTTCCTTCACCTTGCAAAAGTTCAGTTTCTACATTTTCATTTAATAATAATTGTGCTCCAACTTTATAATCGAGAATGTTTTTAGATCTTTTGTAATAACCTTCCAAACTCAATTCATACTCTTCGTCTTTAAGGTTTTTGTATAATCCTAATGAGACTTGTTGTGCGCTTTGAGGTTTTACATTTGCGTCCGATAATTTCCATGTATCGGTTGGCGATTGTGTAACATTACTAGACAAAAGGTGAATGTATTGTCTTGTCATGTCATAACTTGCTTTGATTGAAAAGTCTTCAGCAAAGAAATACCTTGCAGCTACACGAGGTTCCAGCCCTCCATACGTTTTTACAACTTCATTTTTGCCATAATGCTCTGTTCTGGTTACTGTTGCGTCATTTAAAGGTAGGCCTTCCTGATAAAAATTCACATCAGCTTCTCCTAATGAAGCATAAAAAGAATATCGAAGACCTAAATCGACAAGTAATTTTTCACTTAATTTATAATTGTCGCCAAAATAAACAGCAGATTCCAGCGCTTTCTCTTTTGCTATATCAGTCGGGACTAATGTAGCATTTGGATTAGTAGGATGCTGGTATCCTGGAGAAATGTTATATAATTTGCTTGCAATTCCGTATGAAAAATTGTGTTTTTCATTAAATGCATAATTGAATTTTAATTGCAATTGCGATTCGTTGATCTTATAGCCAAAATCAAATGAATTGATGTCATCAGTATTATAATCAATATTGAATTTGTATTCGCTGTTTGTAAAAAGAAGAGCAGATTTATGTCTTTTACTAAAAGTATGATCCCATTTAACAGAAGCTAATCTATTACTGTATTTGTAAACCGAGTCTGAACTAATGCTAAAACGGTCATGGCTGTAATATATTGTAGCTTCTAAATTGTTGTTTTTGTTGATGGCATTATTGTATTTTAGAATTCCGTCATAAAAACCAGCTTGACTGTTTTTAAGGTTTTCGTCGTCTAAAGTTTTTAATATCCAGTCCGAATAAGTTGCTCTCGCTCCAAAAAGAATGCTCGATTTGTTTTTTTGTATTGGAAGACCAAAACTTAAGTTTGATGTAACAGGGCCTATGGCGCCTTCTCCTGAGAATTTTTCAGGATTTCCATTCTTTGTCGTAATATCAAATACAGATGAAAGTCTTCCTCCAAAATCGGCAGGAATACTTCCTTTGTAAATATCTGCTTTTTTCGCTGTATAAGGGTTTATTGCAGAGAAAAAACCTAAAAAGTGTTGTGGATTATAAAGGACTGCATTGTCAAGAAGAATTAAATTTTGATCTTCTTTACCACCTCTTACGTTAAAGCCTGCAGATCCTTCTCCGGTAGTTTTAATACCCGGAAATGTTGTTGCTACTTTTAATATATCTCTTTCGCCTAGAATTAATGGAACGTTTTTCATTCCTTCAATGTCAATTGAAACCAAGCCTGATATAACAGTTTCTGTGGTTTTTTGTCCTTTTTTCTTAATTACAACTTCATCCAGCTGATTTGATTTTTCATTGATGTCGATGTCTAAATTTCCGTTATCATATACAATAACCGTTTTTGTAATTTCTTTGTGGCTTAAAGATTTTATTTCAATAACGTTTACTCCTCTCGGTAATTGTAAGCTATAATGACCATCTAAATCAGTAGAAGTACTAATATTTTTGTTTTTTACTTTTAAAAATATGTTTGGCTCTGGCTTGCCGGTTTCTTCGTTTTTAATAGTTCCGGTCAGTGTAAAATTCTTTTTCGTTGCATCCTTATTTTCTTTTCCTATAAAAACGACTGCAGCTTTTTTTGTTACACTATAATTGTTTAGAGTATCTAATTGCTTGTAAAAAATTGGATTTTCTGAATCACCGTTTTGGTCATTTACATTTTCGGGAGGTGAATCTGTAAAAAAGTTACCGGGCAAATTTTCATGAATAGTGTTGTTTAGAGTTAAGATTATTTTGTTTTTCAGAACAACATAATTTAAATCTGTTTTGGCTAAAAGTTTATTTAATATTTCATCAATTGTTGCATTGTTGAAATTTTCAGAAATTAAAATTTTGTTTGCTTCAACCCAAGTCGGATCAAAGTAAAATTTATAAGATGTAGAAGATTCAATAGCTTTTAATGCAGTTAATAAATTTTGATCTTTAAAACTTATAGTTAGTTTTTCCTTTGAATCTTGAGCAAATGATAAATTAAAGGACAGTAAAATAATTAAGGCGAGTATAGTTTTTTTCATTTGTCTTATTTATTTTGATTTGAAAGAGAGTTATTAATATATTTCATCAAATTTTTCATAAATTGATTTGGATCAGATTTTCTAATATCTCTATTCATTAAATAAAACTCATTGATTTGTTTCTTTTGGTTTGGAAATATTTTTACGATTTCACCTTTACTGTCTACTTTATATAAGTTTTTTTGATATGATAAGTAATAAATGCTGCTCGGCTTGAATTGGTAATAAATACCATCTTCTCTAACTTTTTTCTGCATTAATTTGCTGTGCTTGATATAAAAAACAAAGTCATTGCTGTTTTCTGATACTTCGTAATAGCCCGGGGTGAAATTGGGTAAATTAAATTGTTCTTTACTTAGATTTACAAATTTTTGATTATATATCGAAAAAGATTGGACTTTTTCTTTGATAAGGCTTATTCCTAGTAAATCGGAATTGCCATGTGGATTCAAAATTAAAATATCTCTATATATGTCATATTTAAGAGCAGTTTCATAGTATATCTGTCCTTCATAAGACAATGAGCCTTTTTCAAATTTGTCATCAATATAATAGATATGTCCGTCCGAAGTCCTGAAAGGGTCGGTATATAATATCCCGTTGTTGATGTCTAGATTTTCTTTTCCTACAGTTTTGTCATACAAATTATAGATGTCTATTTCTTTGCTGGTTTGACTGTGTATTGAGCAAATGTTTAGTAATAATCCAAAGAATGTTAGGATTGTTAACTTTTTTTGATAATTTTTCAAAGGATTGTACGGTTTTATTAATTTATTTTGGCGATTCCAAAAGTATTAAAAAAAATATAACAAAGTGTGGTGTGAAATGTTAAATTGTAATAAAATATTTATTCTTTTAAACGAAAAACCCCAATTCAAATAAATGAATTGGGGTTTTCTATGAATAAACCTTTAGTAAACTAAGATCTGATTACTCTTTTTTCTCCTCACGTGGAGGTCTTTGTAAAAGCGCTTTTCTTGACACTTTTTCTTTTTTAGTTTTAGGATCCACTCCTAAGTATTTCACTTCAAATACATCACCCATGTTTACAACATCAGTCACGTTTTCAGTGCGTTCCCAAGCTAATTCAGAAACGTGTAATAAAACTTCATTACCTGGTGCAGCAGTATATTCTACAACAGCTCCAAAATCTAACATTTTAATTACTTTTACTTCGTAAGCTTCTCCCATTTGTGGTTTGAAAGTGATTGACTTAATTTTAGCCAATACTGCTTCAATTCCAGCAGGATCTGTACCTAAGATTTCGATAACACCTTGCTCATCAACTTCGTTGATTACAATAGTTGTTCCTGTAGCTTTTTGTAATTCCTGAATTACTTTTCCACCAGGTCCAATTAATGCTCCAATAAAGTTTCCAGGAATAGTTCTGGTAATGATTTTTGGTGCATGAGCTTTTACATCAGCTCTTGGTGCAGCAATAGTCTCAGTTAATTTTCCTAAAATATGTAAACGTCCTTCACGTGCTTGCCCTAAAGCTTGCTCCATAATGTCGTAACGTAAACCATCAATTTTGATGTCCATTTGACAAGCTGTGATACCGTCAGCAGTTCCGGTTACTTTAAAGTCCATGTCTCCTAAGTGATCTTCGTCACCTAGAATATCAGACAATACAGCAAATTTTTCACCGTCAGTAATCAATCCCATAGCAATTCCAGAAACTGGTTTTACCATTTGAACTCCAGCATCCATCAAAGCCATTGTACCAGCACAAACTGTTGCCATAGAAGAAGAACCGTTAGATTCTAAAACTTCGGAAACAATACGAATTGTGTAAGGACAATCAGCAGGAATCATATTTTTTAACGCTCTTTGAGCTAAGTTACCATGACCAACTTCTCTTCTTGAAGTTCCTCTTAGTGGTTTTGCTTCACCAGTAGAGAAAGGAGGGAAGTTATAGTGTAAGTAGAATTTCTCTTCACCTTGTTCAGATGGAGAATCAATTTGGTTAGCTTCTCTAGAAGTTCCTAAAGTTACTGTCGCTAAAGCTTGAGTTTCTCCACGTGTAAATAAAGAAGAACCGTGAACTCTTGGTAAATAATCAGTTTCACACCAGATTGGTCTGATATCTGTAGTTTTTCTACCATCCAAACGGACACCTAATTCTAATACTACATTACGAACAGCTTCTTTGTTTGTTTTGTAGAAATATTTAGAAACTAAATCTCCATCAGCAGCTAATTCTTCTTCAGTAAATAAAGCTTTTACTTCTTCTTTTACTTCAGCAAATGCAGCGCCTCTTTCGTGTTTAGCTGAACCAACTTTTGCAATAGCATAAATTTTATCGTATGCTGCAGCTTTTACTTTTTTATAGATTTCTTCGTTTTCTTTCTCACCTTCGTAAGTACGAATTTCTTTTTTGCCAAAAGCAGCTTGTAAACGCAATTGCGCCTGAATTTGTACTTTAATAGCTTCGTGAGCAAATTTAATTGCCTCAACCATTTCAGCTTCTGAGATTTCTTTCATCTCACCTTCAACCATGGCAACAGAATCCATAGAAGCTCCAATCATCATATCGATGTCAGATTTTTCTAATTCTACTCTGCTTGGGTTGATAACAAATTTTCCATCGATACGTGCAACACGTACTTCAGAAATTAAGTTATAAAAAGGAATATCTGAAACTGCTAATGCTGCAGATGCCGCTAAACCAGCTAAAGCGTCTGGCATAACTTCTTCGTCATGAGACATTAATTGAATCATAACTTGTGTTTCAGCATGGTAATCGTCTGGGAAAAGCGGACGTAAAACACGGTCAACTAATCTCATTGTTAATACTTCGCTATCACTAGGACGAGCCTCTCTTTTGAAGAAACCTCCTGGGAAACGACCTGCTGCTGCAAATTTTTCGCGGTAATCTACCGTTAATGGTAAAAAGTCAACCGCTGGGTTAGAAGTGCGAGCTGAAACTGCTGTTGCAAGAATCATTGTGTCGCCCATTCTTACTACTACCGAACCGTCTGCTTGTTTAGCTAAACGACCCGTCTCGATTGTGATGCTTCTGCCATCACCTAAATCGATCTTTTCTACAAATAATTGTGGAATCATAATTTTTCCTTATTGGTTATACAATGGGTTTTAGTTGTGTTGTAGTTGTTGTGTGTAGTTGTTGTTTCTAAAACCCAATGAAAAACCAAACTTTTTTTCTTAAAATGCTTGTAATGTAAAAACAAAAAGAGGCACTTTCGCACCTCTTTTCTATATTGATTATTTTCTGATATTCAATACTTTGATAATCTCACGATATCTGTTGATCTCTTTCTTTTTCAAGTAATCCAACAAAGCTCTTCTTTTACCTACTAATAGTACAAGTGAACGCTCAGTGTTATAATCGTGACGATTTTTTTTCAAGTGCTCAGTTAAGTGTGAAATTCTGTAAGTGAACAATGCAATCTGACCTTCTGCGCTTCCAGTGTTTGTTGCAGCACCGTGTTGAGCGAAAATCTCTTCTTTCTTTTCTTTAGTTAAATACATTCCAATATTATTTAATGATTTTTATGTATGTCTCTACAACTTTTGTAAGACGGGTGCAAAATTAGAACTTTTTTTTGAGAAAATAAATTTATAAACTGAAAATTTTAATGATTAGCGAATTTAAGGTACATAAAATCTTTTATTTGTTGATTTTGAGGTTGTTTGTTTTTAAATATCGCTATTTGAAACTGCTTTTAACGGTTACAAACTACTTTTTCTTTTCTGCTTTTTTACCAGTTTGTTTTTCATTTAATGAAGAATAAGAGAGCTTCGTATTATTTTCGTCTGAACTTACTCCCGAAATTAAAATACCTCGATCATAATTATTGATAAAAGTGGTCTTTCGTAAAATGTCATTTCCCTGCCAGACACCTTGTTTCAGTCCATCTTTAACAACTCCTTTTTGTGTTATAAATTTATCAGTTTCCTCATATTCTCCATTTCCATCAACCACGGTTTGATTTTTATCCGGATCCCAGAAATTAAGGATTAAAGTTTGAGATTTTTTAGTTTTTGGATCCCAAAAATTCTGCTTCTCGCATTTTTTAATTTGGTTTTCATACCAGTTAATCTCTTTGCCTTTTTTGTGATCTTCGGAATAATCTACAACAGATTCTTTTGCGCCATTTTTATAATAGTAAATAAATTGGCCATCTTTTTTCAAAATGTCTTTATCTAACGTTGCGCCTGTCATTTTCTTTCTTCCGTTTTTGTAAAAGTCAGTTACAACATAGCGGACGCTTTTTTGAGAATAATTGGTAATTACTCTGGTGTAACTATAGTTTTCTGGTGTAGCTTCGCGATCTAATGAGTCAAGAAAAATTTTCTTTGAGACTACATTAATTTGTGCAGATGTATTGAGTGAAAGGACTAGAAGAAATAAGATGAATAATTTTTTTTTCATTCAGGTCTATTTTTCTACTAAAAATACTGCTTTTAAAACAGTTTTGCAACCTCTTGATTTACAAATTCCAAAAATCGTTCGTCGGCTTCAGTAAAAGGGTCAATAACATGACTGTCAATATCAATCTGACCAATGTTTACTCCATTCACAAACAGAGGAACCACAATTTCTGATTTTACTGTAAAGCTACATGCAATATAATTGTCCTGAGCAGCTACGTCCGGAACTACAAAATTAGCATTGCTTTCTGCAACTTGCCCGCAGATACCTTTTCCAAAAGGAATTACGGTATGATCAGTTTCTGCTCCAACATAGGGACCAAGATGTAAGGTTTTGTTTTCGTGATTCGCAAAATAAAAACCAACCCAGTTATAGTATTCTACATTTTCATTTAATAACTGACATATTGCCAATAATTTTTCGTCTCTTTCTGCGTTGTTATCAATAACAATAGCGCTTATTTTTGGTTGTAATTCCTGAAATGTCATGATATAAAATTTTATACAAAAGTATTTAAAGCTAGTCTCAAAAAATACATAAATTTGAAAAAAAAATCTCTTGAAAAAATATTTAATACAATTTAAGCCTTTTCTTGTTTTTATAGGCACCTTCTTTTCAGCTTATATTGTATTGACTTTACTTTATAAGTTTTATTTAAATAGTTTCGCGGCCAATGATGTTGATGGAGCAACTAGTATTGTTAGTTATAATGTAGAACGGCTAATGCACTTGTTTAATTGTGATGTCCTTATTCAGAAAAGTGTATTGCATCCTTATTTTGAAGTTTGGTATAATAAAAAATATACGATTAGAATTGTAGAAGGCTGCAATGCAATAAGTGTCATTATTTTGTTTGTGTCTTTTATAATTGCTTTTTCCGGAAAACTCAAAACAACTTTACTGTTTGTAATAACTGGAAGTATTTTGATATATCTTTTAAATGTGATTCGGATTGCAATTTTGACCGTTTTGTTATTTCGTTTCCCTGAAAAGGAACATATCTTGCACGGCGTTTTATTTCCTTTAATTATTTACGGATTGGTTTTTATCTTATGGGTATTTTGGGTAAATAAATTTTCGAAATATGCGAAGTAATATAAGGAAGTCTGGGGTTGAAATTCTAACGGCAATATTTGTAGTACTATGTTTTGGATTAATCAGGACATTTGAAAATCAATTGTTTTATGATCCGTTTTTAGAGTATTTTGAGCTGGATTTTAAAAATTTACCATTTCCTCAAGTTGACGTTTTTAAACTTTTCTGCGGACTCTTTCTGCGATATTTTTTAAATACTATTTTATCATTAATACTTATTTATGCATTATTTCGTGATGGAGAAATTTTAAAGTTCAGTACTTTTCTTTATTTGTTTTTTTTAGTGATACTTTTTGTTTTGTTTTTTGTTATTCTGAATTATTTTCCTGACGCGAACTGGCTGCTTTTTTATGTACGTCGATTTATCATTCAGCCCATATTTGTTTTGCTTTTTATTCCTGCATTCTATTATCAGCAACAAAATTTTAAAAAATAACATTTCATTAAATCTTTTCTGCCGTTTTTTAAATAGTTTTGCAGTATGAATTTAAAAAAGTGCACAGGATTATTTTTAGCGTTCCTACTGTTGGTCTCCAACATTGGGTTTGCTTTTGATGTGCATTATTGTGGAGGGGAAATAGCATCTCTTTCCTTAAATACATCGGCTGTGGCTGCTCCGGAAAAAAGCTGCTGCGGATCTGCGGAAAAAAAATCATCTTGTTGTAAAGATAAAGTGGTACACATCGAAAAGAAGTCGGATAATGCTACTTTCAAAATATTCTTTTTTCAAATTGCTTTTCCAGCAGTAATTCAGGAATATCAACCAATTGCTTTTTTGTCAATTCCGAATTTTAAAAGCAATCAAATCATTTCGTATTATTCTGATGCGAATGCGCCCCCCTTATTCAAATTATACAATCAATATATTTTCTACTCCTGATTTTAATATTTTAGAATCAAGTCTTTCTGTGGCTTGTGGTGTGCTGTTTTAGTTTTTCTATTGAGGATAAACTTCAAAAAAAACAGTTTTCTAATTACTATTAAAATCATTTTTTATGCAAAAAAATATCATGCTGTTGGGTATGATTTTGCTTTCAGTATTTGTTTTTTCACAAGAAGATTTACAGGAAGTAAAAGTTACTAAAAAGCAAAAAGGAATAAAAAAATCCTATACACTTACATCCAACACAACCATAATTACAAGTAAAGAGCTGCTAAAAGCCGCTTGCTGTAATCTGGCTGAAAGTTTCGAAACCAATCCATCAATCGATGTTAATTTTTCTGATGCTCTAACAGGAACCAAACAAATAAAAATGTTAGGTTTAACAAGTCCGTATTTAATGATCACGGAAGAAAATATCCCATCAGTTCGTGGTGCTTCTCAGGCTTATGGATTATCATTTACGCCCGGAACCTGGATAGAAAGTGTTCAGATTACAAAAGGAGCGGGGAGTGTTATAAACGGTTATGAAAGTATTTCGGGACAAATAAATACCGAGCTTTTAAAGCCGCTGAGCGATATTCCTTTTTTCCTAAATGCTTATGGATCTACGGATGCCCGTTTTGAATTGAATACACACTTCAATAAAAAAATATCCGATAAATGGGCGACGAGTTTATTTGTTCACGGAAATACCCGCGTTGCCAAAAACGATATGAATAATGATGGATTTTTGGATAATCCATTAGGAAAACAAATCAATGTTTTAAACCGATATCAATATTATGATCCCGAAAGTGGGTTGGTGAGTTTTATCAATTTCAGATATATGAATGATAAAAAACAAACCGGTGAAGTTGATTTTGATAAAGACAGAGATCGTGGAACAACCAATCATTGGGGGTCAGAAATCAATACAGAACGTTTTGATGTATCGACTAAAATCGGGTATGTTTTTAAGGATATGCCTTACCAGAGTATTGGTTTCCAAAATGCTTTTAACAGTCATAATCAAAATTCTTATTTTGGTTTGAATCTGTATGATATTAAGCAGAATAGTTTTTATTCGAATTTGATCTTCAATTCGATTATTAATAATACGAAGCACAAATTCTCAACAGGTTTAAATTTTACCTACGATCAATATCAGGAATTTGTGAACGTGACAGATTACAGCCGAATTGATAATTCGGTTGGGGCATTCTTTGAATATACCTATGATAATACCGATAATTTCAGTTTGATATTAGGAGGGAGAGTAGATAACCATAATCGACTGGGATTTTTTGTAACGCCTCGTTTGCACATGCGCTATAATCCTTGGGAGAATGGGGTGATTCGTTTTTCTGCCGGAAGAGGAAAACGTTCTGCAAATATTTTTGCAGAGAATCAACAGTTGTTTGCAAGTTCCAGAACGTTTTCAATATTAGATAATAATGGAAAAATTTACGGCTTGAATCCTGAAATTGCCTGGAATTACGGCGTTAGTTTTTCGCAGAAGTTTAAACTTTTTAATAAAAATGCCGAAGCTGGTTTTGATTTCTATAGAACTGATTTTCAAAATCAGGCTGTTGTCGATTTGATGCAAAGTCCGCAAGATGTTTTGTTTTATAATTTAAAGGGAAGTTCTTTTGCCAATAGTTTTCAAGTGGAATTCAATTACGAGTTAATTCATAATCTGAATTTAAGAACTGCCTACAAATATTATGATATACAAACAGATTATTTGAAGGGAACTTTTCAACGTCCGCTTCAGGCAAAACATCGTTTTTTAGGAAATTTAGAATATGAGACTCCAATGGATGATGATAAACAATGGAAGTTTGATTATACTTTTAATTGGTCAGGAGAACAACAATTACCTTATACGGCATCGAATCCGGTAGAAGACCAGTTTCCTGAATTTTCACCTTCATACGCTGTCATGAATGTTCAGGTTACAAGGGTTTTTTCGCCAGTTTTTGAAGTATATATTGGAGGAGAAAACATCGGGAATTATAAACAGGAGAAAGCAATTTTAGGTACCGAAGATCCATTTGGACCAAATTTTGATGCTTCCATAGCTTACGCACCAATTTTTGGACAAATGTATTATGCGGGATTACGCTTCAAAATAAAATAAGAAATACAATATCAATTTTAAAATCAATTACAATAACACTAAATAACTAATACAATGAAGAATTTAATTTTAATTGCAATGATCACTTTTTTAGGTTTTTCAGCTCAGGCTCAAACAAAAAAGAACAAGAATTTAAAATATACTACCGAAGTTAACGGAAACTGTGAGCAGTGTAAAAAGCGTATTGAAAAAGCGGCCTTTAGTGTACCTGGAGTAAAGACGGCCAGCTGGGATATCAGTTCGCATCAGTTAACAGTTATTTTGAATGAAGAGAAGAGTTCTCCAGAGGATTTAAACAAAGCAATTGCAAAAGTAGGTCACGATACCAAAGAAGTAAAAGCAACACAGACAGATTACGATAATTTACATACATGTTGTAAGTACGAAAGAGATTAATATTTTTTAGAAAGCCAAGCCAATGCTTGGCTTTCTTTATCGTTAATTTATCTTTAAAATGCCGTAATTTATTGTGGTTAAACTAAATTATTCTTACTTTCACAAACTTATAAATGTAACCAAACTCATTTTATGAATAATTTTGATTGGACTCAATTAGTCAACCCTGAATTTTATATAACTTTAAGTATCGGCGGTTTTCAAATTGGTTTATACATAGTGCTGTTTATCGTTTTTGCTGAAACAGGACTTTTTGCAGGTTTTTTTCTTCCCGGAGACAGTTTGCTTTTTTTATCAGGGATATACAGCCGCGATTTAGTTCAAAATGTTGTTTATATTCCGAGTGATTTTATCAATGTTTTTTTGCTTTCGACACTAGTAGCTATTATGGGTGTTTTAGGAAATATGACAGGTTATTGGTTTGGTGCTAAAAGCGGTTATTATTTATTTAAGAAAGAAGATACTTTTTGGTTTAAAAAGAAGTACTTGTTGCAATCAAAAGATTTCTTTGAAAAATATGGCGGAAAGGCAATCATATACGCGCGTTTTTTACCAATTTTCAGAACTTTTGCTCCAATTATAGCGGGTATTGTTTCTATGGATAAAAAGAAGTTTATGTTCTTTAATGTGTTGAGCTCTTTTTTATGGTCCTTTATATTAATTTTTTCTGGACATTATTTATACGGTGTCTTTTTAAAGCAAGGAATAGATCTAAAACATCACATAGAATATATTATCGTAATTATTATAATTATATCTACCTTTCCTGTGTTGCTTAAACTGTTAAAGAAAAGACCAATAGAAAAAATATAAGACTACAAATTCTAGATATAAAAAAAGTCCGAAGTTTTAACTTCGGACTTTTTTTATATCTAGAAGAACCAAGTTCTTTTGTTGTAATAATTCAAAGGATTCTAAATTCATTTTATTGGAATTTGGTCCCGAAGTTTCGGGATAAAATTGAAATTTAAAATTACCATTCATTTACTTTGTTGGCATCCATTTTTAGGAATATAAACAATAGAATCGTGAACCCCCAGAGTCCGGAACCTCCATAAGAAAAGAAGGGTAGTGGTACTCCAATAGTCGGAAATATTCCGATAACCATTGCTATGTTTACAAAGAAGTGCGTGAATAAAATAGCGGCAACACAATAGCCGTAAACCCTGCTGAATTTTGTTTTTTGTCTTTCTGCTAAATAAATAACCCGTAAAAATAGGCCGGCAAAAAGTGCAATCACCACAAACGAACCAGCAAAGCCCCATTCTTCACCAACTGTTGTAAAAATATAATCGGTATGTTGCTCTGGTACGAATCCTCCTTTGGTCTGAGTTCCTTCCAAGAAACCTTTTCCAATCCAGCCTCCTGATCCAATCGCAATTTCTGATTGATTGGTATTGTATCCAATACCTTTCATGTCAACACTTTTTCCTAACAAGATATTAAAACGATCTCTGTGGTGTTGCTTAAAAACATTATCAAAAACATAATCTACAGAAAAAACAAAGGCAGAGATACCAAGCAATATTATGCCGCTTAAAATAATGTTTCTGTCGACAACTCTTCCTTTGAAATGAATAATCATAAGAACGGCCAAGGCAATTAAAATAACGACATAAGGTTCTAAAACAAGTGTAAGGACAAATAATAAAATGGTTATGAAACCTGTCCAGACATACCATGACGGTAAACCTTCTCTATATAATACAATAATAAAAATACTGTAAATAAGAGCGCTTCCGGGATCGGGTTGGGGTAAAATTAGTAATACTGGTAAAAAGACAATGGCTAGAGCCTGAATTTGCCTGTTTACGTCTTTTAGATTAATTTGGGTGTCACTTAAATATTTGGCCAATGCCAATGAAGTTGCAGCTTTAGCAAACTCAGAGGGCTGTAAGGTGAAGCTTCCTATGGCGTACCAACATCTTTGACCGGCAATTGTTTTTCCAAATACAAATAATCCTGCCAACGATAATAGAGAAACTCCAAAAATAATACTGGCATATTTTTCATAGAACTTTCCATCAACAAAAAGGACAACGAATATTAAAGGAATAGTACAACCAATAAAAATTAATTGTTTTTGATAAGTTCCTTCTGTCGATAATAATGATGAAGAATAAATGTTCAGCCACCCTAATATTACTAACGCAGTATAGATAAAAACACTTATCCAGTCGATGTTATTTTTTACACTTTGATTTTTCATTTGAAATAATCTTTGTTAGTTCTTTTTAGTGGTGTCTACTTTTGTTTTTTTAATTTCTGTTTTCGGAACTACTGCCTTTGGAACAATAATTTTAGCTTTTAAAACAGAATCTTTAGGTGTAGTTTCAATAGCGCTCGCTTCATTCATACCTCCTAATTTTGCATATTCAACAGCTAAACTTTTGTTTAAAACTCTAGTTTCTAAATCAGTTCTGGTGATCTTTTTTCTTAAATATTTTTCAATCATTAAACTGGCGATCGGACCTGCAACAGTTGCGCCAAAACCTCCATTTTCAATCATAATGGCTATTGCAATTTTCGGATTGTCTTTTGGGGCAAAAGCCACAAAAATAGAGTGATCCTTTAATTTTGTTCTAACACCACCTATTTTCGTGTAGTTCTCAGCAGTACCTGTTTTTCCACAAATATCAATTCCTTCTACTTTAAGGGCATAAGCCGTTCCTTTATTATATACATCAAATAAACCTGCTATAACCGGCGGGAAATACTTTTTGTCAATAGTAGTTTCGTGTTTGGTTGTAAATTTAGCGTCTATTTTTTTGCCTTCAATCTTTTTAATGATATGAGGGGTATAGTAATAACCCTGATTTGCAACTGTTGCCATCATGTTGGCTAGTTGGATAGGTGTCATTAAAACTTCTCCCTGTCCAATTGAGTTAGAAACAATTGTTGTACTTCTCCATCCACCATTCGGATATATTTTTTTATAGGTTTTAGAAGTTGGAATATTTCCTCTTTTACCTGTTGGTAAATCATATCCCATAAACTGACCTAATCCAAAACTTTTTACGTGATCACTCCAAATATCTACAGCCTTACCAGGATTATTGTATTTATTGATGGTTAACATGTAGGATTGTGCAAAATAGGTATTACAGGAATTGTAGATACCATTATTTAATTGATGCGGTCCAAAACCGTGGCATTTCATAAAACGACCTCTACCATAGCTAAAACCATGGTGACACATAAAAGTGGTGTGCTCATCAATTACACCTTCCTGAAGCGCTACCAAACCTGTTAAGATTTTAAAGGGTGATCCTGGCGGGTATTCTGCCAGAAGTCCTCTGTCGTATAATGGTTTTGCAATCGAATCGTGATATAAAAGTGTGTAATTTTTAGATTTTTGTCTTCCAACCATAATTCCCGGATCATAAGACGGAGCCGTAACTAATGCTAAGATTTCACCTGTTTTTGGTTCAATGGCAACAATTCCACCTCTTTTGTTGATCATTAATTCTTCGCCGTACTTTTGTAATTCAGCATCAATAGTTATATTGATGTCTTCTCCGGCGACAGCGATCGTATCATATTTTCCGTTTTTATAGGAACCTATTTCTCGGTTGTATTTATCTTTTTGAATGTATTTTACACCTTTTATGCCGCGTAAAACTTCTTCGTAACTTTGCTCAACCCCTTGCTGTCCGATTAAATCTCCACTATTATAGTAAGGATTTTTGGCAATTAATCTTTCGTTTACCTGAGTAATGAAACCAAAAATGTTTGCGCCATAATCTACCTCGTAATCACGAAGCGATCTTTTTTGGAAATAAAATCCATCAAACTTTCTTATTTTTTCCTGAAAGGCAGCAAATTCACTTTTGTTTAATTGTGATAAAAACACAGAAGGTAAACGAGGGCTATATACTCTAGCTTTAGCAACTCTTTTTTCGTAATCTTCTTTAGTAATATTTAATAAAGTACAAAATTCGTCAACATTAAGATTTTCTTTAATGTCGCGAGGAATAACCATAATATCATAAGAAGCCTGATTGGCAACTAATAATTTACCATATCTGTCATAAATATAACCTCTTTCAGGATAGTCATACTGTTTTTTTATCGCGTTATTCTCTGATTTTAATTTGAATGAATCATCAATAATTTGCAGATAAAATACCCTGATCAACAGCAAAGATGCTGCGATAATAATTAAGGAGGGCAGCAAAACTTTTCTCATCGTTTATTGGGCTTAATAAGATATATTATTATGATTGAAATAATTATTGTAAAAATGGTGCTAAATAGGGTTCGGAGTAAAATATCCCAAATAAATTTAAACTGAAACGCTTCGAGAGTAAATAATATTATGTGATGTAATAAAACGGAAACAAGTATGAACGAAAAACGTTCAGGTGTTAGTGATTCATTTAGTTTTATCGTTTGATACTCATAACTCAGTCCAAATGAAAATTTAAAGATGTAAGGCCTGTAATAAGCGAGAATAACACATGCAGTAGCATGAATTCCTCCCGAATTACAAAACATATCCATCGTAAGACCAAGTAAAAAACTTGAAATTATTAAACCTGATCTGTTGCTGTTTACAGGATAAAGAATAATATATAGAATGTACGGAAAAGGACTTATGTATCCTAAGAAATTCATATTGTTAAAAATAACAATCTGAATTGCAAGTAACATAATGAATCGAAAAATATTGACTAACAATGCGCTATTCATCTTTTTCCTTGTTTTCTAAATTAATAAGTTCTTCTCTATCTTTACTCTTGATAACATATACGTGGCCTAAGTTTGTCATATCGTTGAATAACTTAACTTTTATGACATAATAGCTTGTGCCTTCTTTTTTGTATACAATATCCACTGTGCCAATATTAATTCCTTCAGGAAAAATTACAGATTGTCCACCTGTGACAATGGTGTCTCCTTTTTTTACAGAAGCTAGTCTTGGAACATCTTCTAACTGAACAAATCCTGTGCTTTTTCCATTCCAGGTCAACGAACCAAAGTGATTGGATTTTTTTAGCTTAGCATTGATCTGTGATTTCATATTCAAAATACTTATCACTGTTGAATATCTTGGTGATGTATTGTCTACCACTCCAATAATTCCTAAACTATTAATTACTCCCATATCTGGTTTAATTCCTTCATTTGCTCCGGAATTTAACGTAATGTAGTTTTCGTGTCTGTTATAAGAGTTGTGAATTACTTTTGAAACAATAATATCTGCAGGTTTTACACCTTTTATACTATCTGGTAACGGTAATTTGCTAGTGTCCTCTTTGTTAAAAAGGAGACTTTTTAATCTTGCGTTTTCAAGTACAAGTTCGTCGTTTTCGGTTCTTAAATTCAAATATTCATTCACATGATTGATTCTTTCGTAAACACCTCCGCTTAAAAAATTAGCCGAGCTGATTACTTTGCTTCTGTGATAGGAATGCGATTGAATTGAGAGAGCCAACGAAATACCTAAAAGCAGCAAAAACAGCAATCGATTACTGTTTCTTATAATAAAATTAAAAATTTGCTGCATTTCTTGTTTGGTTATTTTGTTTCAGGATATGCTTTTTGGGTTCCAATTTTATTAGAGTCAAATTTGATTATTTGACTCTAATAAAAAAATATTGGTTATTATTTTGAATCTTATTTAATTAAGATACTTTTAAATTTTGCAATGTTTTTCAATGCCATTCCAGTTCCACGAACTACTGCTCTTAAAGGATCTTCGGCAATGTAAACAGGTAAGTCTGTTTTTAGTGAAATACGTTTGTCAAGTCCTCTCAACATAGATCCACCACCAGCTAAGTAAATACCTGTGTTGTAGATATCGGCCGCTAATTCAGGAGGAGTTTGCGATAAAGTTTCCATTACAGCATCTTCAATACGTTGAATTGATTTGTCTAATGCTTTTGCGATTTCACGGTAGGATACATCTACTTGTTTTGGTTTCCCAGTAAGTAAATCTCTACCCTGAACTGACATATCTTCTGGAGGACCGTCTAAATCTTCGATAGCAGCTCCAATTTGAATTTTTATTTTTTCAGCAGTACTTTCTCCCACAAAAAGATTGTGTTGTGTACGCATGTAATACACGATATCATTTGTGAAAACGTCACCTGCAATTTTTACAGATTTATCACATACAATTCCACCTAATGCAATTACAGCAATTTCAGTTGTACCACCTCCAATGTCAACAATCATATTACCTTTTGGCTGCATGATGTCGATACCAATACCAATTGCTGCTGCCATTGGCTCATGAATCAGGTAAACTTCTTTTCCGTTTACTCTTTCACAAGATTCTTTTACAGCTCTCATCTCAACCTCAGTGATTCCAGAAGGAATACATACTACCATTCTTAAAGCTGGAGTAAACATTCTTTTTTTCAATGCCGGAATGCTCTTAATGAACATATTGATCATTTTTTCTGAAGCATCAAAATCGGCAATTACACCATCCTTCAGAGGCCTTATGGTCTTGATGTTTTCATGCGTTTTACCTTGCATCATGTTGGCTTCCTTACCAACAGCAATGATTTTGCCTGATATTCTGTCACGTGCAACGATTGACGGACTATCAATAACAACTTTATCATTATGAATGATTAAAGTGTTTGCGGTACCAAGGTCTATCGCAATATCCTCGGTCATGAAATCAAAAAATCCCATAAGTTTTTTAGGGGTTTAAAATGTTATAAATAATTATCGAACAAAGTTAAACAAATTAATGTTTAAAATGACGTGTTCCTGTAAATACCATTGCAAGATTATTTTCATTGCAATAATTGATGCTTAATTCATCTTTTATTGATCCTCCTGGCTGAATTACAGCTGTAATTCCCGCTTTTTTAGCTAATTCTACACAATCCGGAAAAGGGAAAAATGCATCACTTGCCATTGAAGCTCCTGTCAGATCAAATCCGAAAGCTTTTGCTTTATCAACAGCCTGCATCAAAGCATCAACTCTTGAGGTCTGACCCGTTCCTGATGAAATTAAAGTTCCGTTTTTAGCAAATACGATTGTATTTGATTTTGTGTTTTTACAAATTTTAGAAGCAAAAATTAAATCTTCTATCTCTTGTGCAGTTGGCTCTGTGATAGTAACGGTTTTTAAATGCTCTTTAGTATCTGTAATATTATTTCTATCCTGAATTAACAAACCATTAAGACATGTTCTTACTTGTCTTGAAGGTAATTCAACTTCATTCTGAACTAATATAATTCTGTTTTTCTTTTCTTGTAAAACTGCAATTGCATCATCGTCATAACTTGGTGCAATTACAACCTCACAGAATAATTTATTGATTTCTTGTGCTGTAGCCAAATCAATTTTAGTGTTTGCAATCAAAACTCCACCAAAAGCAGATGTAGGATCGCAAGCCAAAGCTGCTAAATAAGCTTCGCTAATTGTTTTTCTTGAAGCTAAACCACAAGCGTTATTATGTTTTAAAATAGCAAATGTTGGTCCGTCAGTTTTAAATTCATTAATTAAATTTACTGCAGCGTCTACATCTAATAAGTTGTTGTAAGACAATTCTTTTCCGTGAACTTTTTTGAAAATAGCCTCAAAATCTCCAAAGAAAAATCCTTTCTGGTGTGGATTTTCGCCATATCTTAAAACCTGCCCGTCAGCAATGCTTTCTTTGTAGATGGTTTCATCTGTATTGAAATAATTGAAAATAGCACCATCATAGTGAGAAGAAACGTGGAATGCTTTTGTAGCCAATAATCTTCTGTTTTCTAATGTTGTTGCTCCGTTTTGTTCTGTGATCAAATCTAAAAGTAAACTATATTCATTTACTGAAGCTACGATTACAGTGTCTTTGAAATTTTTTGCACCGGCACGAATCAATGAAATTCCACCAATATCAATTTTTTCAATAATATCTTGTTCACTTGCACCAGAAGCAACTGTTTTTTCAAAAGGATATAAATCAACAATAACTAAATCAATCTGCGGAATATCAAATTCCTTCATTTGTTGAACATCACTTTCATTATCCTGACGATTTAAAATTCCGCCAAAAATCTTTGGGTGTAAAGTTTTTACTCTTCCTCCAAGAATTTCAGGAAATGAAGTTATATCTTCTACCGGAACTACAGGAATTCCAAGATTTTTAATGAAATCTTCAGTTCCTCCAGTTGAATAAAGAGTTACGTTTTGCTCGTGTAATTTTCTAACGATTGGCTCTAGTCCATCTTTCGAAAAAACAGATATTAATGCTGATTGTATTGTTTTAGTTGTACTCATTGTGTAGTTATGATTTTCAGACTGCAAAAGTAGTTTTTTTAAATATTATTTTAAAGAAAATTAATGTAACATTATCTTAAAAAAAACTACTGATGAGTAAGTTAACTTTTATTAGGTTTTTGATTTTAATTTATTGAATTTTACTTTATTGAAAAATACGAAAATATGCTGCTTTATTTAAGATTATTAAAGGAAAGTCTGAGCTTTGCCATAAATGCTTTGCGAAATAACAAATTGCGTACATTATTGTCGTTGTTGGGTGTTACAATTGGTATTTTTTCGATTATCGCTGTTTTGGCTGCTGTCGATTCTCTGGATCGTAAAATTTCTAAAGATTTGAGCAGCTTAGATAAAAATACAATTTATTTAATGAAATTTTGCTTTGGGCCATCAGAAATTCCGCAATGGAAAAGAGAGCAGTTTCCAAATGTGAAATATGATGAATATATCGCTTTAAAAAATTCACTCAACAATACACAGCAGGTCGGTTATCAGCTTTTTGTAAATAGAGAAAGTTTGAAATATGATTCAAAAACTGTTGCCGATGTTAATATGGTTCCTTCTTCTTATGAAATGGTTGACATTGACGGATTAACTTTTGATAAGGGAAGATTTTATACCGAATCGGAATCTAATTCCGGATCACCGGTAATTGTTTTAGGATATGAAATTGCCACCGGACTTTTTGGTTCTGATGATCCTATCGGAAAAAGTATTCGTTTGTATGGACAACGTTTTACTGTTATTGGCGTTATGACAAAAATGGGTGCGGGATTTTTTGGAGATAGTAATGATACATCGGTTTATTTTCCGGCAAATTTTTTACGCAGAATGTATGGCGATAGTGATGCCATGACACCAGTAATTGTTTTAAAACCGGTTAAAGGTGTCGATATGGATGCTTATAAAGCCGAAGTTGCACAAAAATTAAGAGCCATCCGTGGAATGAAAGCGGGTGAAATAGATAATTTTTTTGTGAATGTTCTTTCTGGATTTACTGATTTTATTGACGGAATTTTAGGTCAGATGAATGTTGTGGGTTGGATTATTAGCGGATTTTCTCTTTTAGTAGGAGGCTTCGGAATTGCTAATATTATGTTCGTTTCGGTTAAAGAACGAACCAATTTAATTGGAATTCAAAAATCATTGGGGGCGAAAAATCGTTTTATATTATTTCAATTTTTATTTGAAGCTATAATTCTTTCTGTTATTGGCGGAATAATTGGGCTTTTAATGGTTTGGGGGATCGCACTTGTTTTGACAAAAGTGCTTGACTTCGAATTCGTTTTAAGCTTTGGAAATGTAATTTTAGGAACTACGTTAGCAGCCATAATTGGGTTAATATCCGGAATTCTGCCAGCAATTTCTGCAGCGAACTTAGATCCTGTTGAAGCTATTCGAACTGGGATGTAGTAAGTTTCTTTTGTGTTATTAGTTGTGATTTTTTTAAAGGAGTAGATACTTACTTGGTAGGTAGAAATTTAAATCAATAAATAAATGAGCTTTAACTTAAAACCTGTCGATACTGTTGAGTCTATTTCTAGAGAAGATTTTAAAAAGAACTACTTAGATAAAAGGAAGCCTTTAATTATAAAAGGTTTAACAAAAGACTGGCCGGCCAGAGAAAAATGGACCACGGATTATTTTAAGGAAATCGCAGGGGATATTGAGGTAAAACTGGTTGATAATTCAAAAGCAGATCCTACCAAAGTAATCAATGCCTCTATTGCGAGTATGAAATTTGGAGAATATCTGGATTTAATAAAAAGAGAGCCAACGCAACTCCGTATATTTTTCTTCAATCTTTTTAAACACAGACCAGAATTAATAAATGATGTAAAAGTCCCAAAGGAATTAATGGGCGGTTTTATAGAAAGTATGCCTGCTATGTTTTTTGGAGGTTCAAGTGCTTTTACTTTTTTACATTATGATATCGATTTACCGCATCTTTTTCATACCCATTTCGGAGGAAGAAAGCATATTATATTATTTGATTATAAATGGAAGAAAAGACTTTATTGCGTTCCAAATACTACCTATGCTTTAGAAGATTATGATGTTGCCAATCCGGATTTTGAAAAATTTCCCGCTCTAAAAGGTGTAGAAGGTTATGAAGTTTTTCTGGAACACGGAGATACTTTGTTCATGCCAACCGGAATGTGGCATTGGATGCGCTACGTAGATGGTTCTTTTTCATTAAGTCTTCGTGCATGGGATCGATCGATAACACGAAAAATGGCCAGTGTCTGGAGTCTATTCATGCATGGTGCAGTAGATAGCGCTATAAAAATAGTTTTTAGAGAGCGTTATGCTATATGGCGTGAGAAACTAGCTTTTAAAATTGCAGAAAAAGAATTGAAAAAGGATTTGAAAAAGACAGTGTAATTAAGGAATTTATTGTGGATGGAAAGTATTTTTTCCTTTATAATTTGGGTTTTATGAATGGAAGTATTATTCTGTTTTGATTCCATTTAATATCTTCATAATTGTAAAATTCATTGTTTTTCTTGTATTTTAAAACTGTATCTTCTTCTTGTGTTGTTCTTCTTGTAGAAAAAGATCTTAGTTGGTTTTCATTTAAATAAGAAAGCAGAGCATTATTTTTTATAGTATCATTTTGAGACGCAATTACAAGCATACGTTTCATTTTATTTCTACTTGCAACATTTTGTTTTATAAAATCAACAATGCTATTATTTGGAACTTTAATTATCTCAATTGGTTTAATGTTAAAGAAATCTGGAATTGTATCTTTTTCAGATGGAATGCAATGCCAAGGCGTATATTCTTTTTGATAAAAATAAAAATCGCCTTTTTGATCTATAATTAAATTATTGTAAGAGTAAAATCCAGAAGGAGGGGGTGGAATTTTTTTCTTTTTTAATTCATTTAATAATTTGCTCTTTTCGATTGAAATCACATAAGAAGTGTTTTTTTTCTGGCTTTCTTTCTTGTTGCAATTCAAAAAAATAAAACAAACCATAAAACCAATAAAAACTCGCGTCATAGAAATCAGATTTAAAATAAAGATATAAAAAAATCCCATTTGCAGAGCGAATGGGATTTTATATGATTTAGAAGTTTAAAACTATCTAATTGTATTATTTTGAATCAAATCGATATACAAGTTAATCTTGTCTTTTAATTCTTTTCTAGGCGTGATAAAGTCAAGGAAACCGTGCTCTAAAAGAAACTCAGCAGTCTGGAAACCTTCTGGTAAATCTTTACCAGTTGTGTCACGAACAACACGAGGTCCGGCAAAACCAATCAAAGCACCTGGCTCAGAAATATTAATATCTCCTAACATAGCGTAAGATGCAGTTGTTCCTCCAGTTGTTGGATCCGTACAAAGTGAAATGTAAGGTAATTTAGCTTCTGCTAATTGCGCCAGTTTTACTGATGTTTTAGCTAATTGCATTAACGAATAAGCCGCTTCCATCATACGAGCTCCACCTGATTTAGAAATCATTACAAAAGGCAATTTGTTTTTGATTGCGTGATCAATACCTCTGGCAATTTTTTCACCCACAACAGCTCCCATAGATCCACCAATGAAGGCGAAATCCATACAGCAAATTACAAGCTCTCTTCCTTTAGATTTTCCTACTCCTGTACGAACAGCATCTTTAAGATGTGTTTTTTCCATTACATCTTTTAATCTTTCTGCATATTTTTTTGTGTCCACAAAATGCAGAGGATCTTTTGATGTCATGTTTTTATCTAACTCAACAAATTCGTTGTTGTCGAATAAAATTTCAAAATAGGTTGCGCTTCCAATTCGAACGTGAAAATCATCTTCAGGGCTTACGAATAAGTTTCTGGCTAATTCGTCTGCATCAATAATTTTTCCAGTAGGAGATTTGTACCACAATCCTTTCGGAACGTCCATCTTATCTTCTGTCGCGGTCGTAATTCCTTTTTCCTGTCTTTTAAACCAAGCCATTTCTTTTAGTATCAGTGTTCAGTAATAAAAATTTCAGTGTTCAGTAGTATTCAGTTTTAAGTATTCGAGCTGAATACTTAAAACTGTACACTGATTACTTTTTATAACGTGTTTACGTTATTTAAATCAGCAAAAGCTTGTTCAAGTCTTGCGTTGAATGTTACTTCGCTTTCACGAACCCATCTTCTTGGGTCATAATATTTTTTGTTAGGAACATCAGCACCTTCTGGGTTGCCAATTTGAGATTTTAAATAGTCAAGGTTTTTAACCATATAATCACGAATTCCTTCAGTATATGCAAATTGTAAATCTGTATCAATATTCATTTTGATAACTCCGTAGCTAATACCTTCTCTGATTTCTTCAAGTGTAGAACCTGAACCTCCGTGGAAAACGAAATCTACCGGGTTATGACCAGTGTTGAATTTGTTTTGAACAAAGTCCTGAGAATTTTTTAAGATTTTTGGAGTTAATTTTACGTTTCCTGGTTTGTAAACACCGTGAACGTTTCCAAAAGCTGCAGCAATTGTAAATTTAGGACTTACTTTAGATAACTCTTCGTAAGCATAAGCTACTTCTTCTGGTTGTGTGTATAATTTTGAACTGTCAACATCAGAGTTGTCAACACCGTCTTCTTCACCACCTGTAATACCTAGCTCGATTTCTAATGTCATACCCATTTTACTCATTCTAGCTAAATACTCTTTACAGATCTCGATGTTTTCTTCGATTGGCTCCTCAGACAAATCGATCATATGTGAACTGAACAATGGTTTTCCTGTTTCTGCGAAATGTTTTTCAGATGCATCTAACAAACCATCAATCCAAGGTAATAATTTTTTTGCACAGTGGTCAGTATGTAAGATTACAGTTGCTCCGTAAGCTTCTGCCAAAGCGTGAATATGTTTTGCTCCTGCGATTCCACCAGCGATTGCTGCTTTTTCTCCTGCGTTAGACAATCCTTTTCCTGCGTTAAATTGTGCTCCTCCGTTTGAAAATTGAATGATAACTGGCGCATTAAGTTTCGCTGCAGTTTCAAGAACTCCATTAATTGTGCTTGACCCCGTAACATTTACTGCTGGAAGTGCAAATCCTTTTTCTTTCGCATAATTAAAAATCTCTTGTACCTGATCTCCTGTAGCTACTCCTGGTTTAATATTGTGTGCCATTGTAATTTTTTTTAGTTGTTTTTAGGTTTTTAGGTTGCAAAAATAAGAATTAATTAGCATTAGAAAGGATAATTTATTCCAAAATTTAAAACCGAGTGCCCAAAATTGTACTCTTTGAACCAGCGGTCTCCCTTCTCATGCGCCGGATTATAAGTCTTGAAGCCTAAATCTAAACGAACAACAAAGAAGCTTAAATCGTATCGTAATCCGAATCCCGTCCCTAAAGCAATCTCAGCTAAATCGTTTACGTTGTTAAATTTTGCCTTCTCATCTGTAACATTATCGAGCACATTCCAGATATTTCCGGCATCTGCAAAGACAGCTCCTTTAACATCTCCAAAAACTTTAAATCGGAATTCGGCACTTAATGCAATTTTCATATTGGCCTCATTAAAATCGTCTAAAGCATCTGTGCTTCCCGGACCTAATGAGTAAGGTTGCCACGCACGATTATCATTTGAACCTCCGGAATAATAACTTCGTGAAAACGGAATATAATCTGAGTTACCAAAAGGGATCGCAATTCCGAAAAAGCTTCGAACAGCCAAAACTTTTTCTTTTCCAAAATCCCAGTGTTTAATATAATCGAATTCTGTTTTAAGATATTCTGAATATTCTAAGTTGAATATTACATAATTACCATTCACGTTTTTTTGAAGATTTGCTATATTTGAAACAGCAGATAACAAAGTTCCCGCCGATTCAATTTTTGCTTTAAATTGATAGAAATTATTATCAGCAAGATCTTTTTTTGTTGTTTTGGTAAACGTATAACTTGAGGCTAAAATAAAGTCATTTTCAGTCAGACGAACTCTTCGTTCTTCGATACTCTTCACGTCTTGATATTGTTCGTCTTCAGGTGTCAATACAGTCTTTTCGGTTAAAACATCATTAGTAAAACCGGTTGTTCCTGATGAAATTATTAGATTTCCATTTTCGTCAACATTGCTTGGTGTTGTATTATAAACATTTGCAATACCATTTAATTCATCATATGATGAAGTATAAACATTAAAATAATTGTCAGGGTTTAAATTACGTACAAATTGAGCATTCAGTACTTCAAGTTTAACGGTATTTAAACGTTTAGGTGACCAATTATAAGATAATCCGCCGGTAAAATTTTCCTTATCCAAACCAATATTACGTTGCTTTGAGAAACCTGCAGCAATACTGGTAGACGGAATCATTCTTTTTGGGATAATTTTTTCGGTTCCAAAAGGCATTAAGATTCTCGGAAAATTAAGCTTAGTATCAAATCCATATTCCGAGACATTAAAGAAATTATCATTAGGGTTGGCCATGTCTTTTGATGATCCAACATTTACACGAGCAGAAATTTCAAGTGTTTCAGCTCGGTTAAAAACATTTCGAATCGTTTCTGAAACACTGGCTCCAATTCCAAAATCCTGAATATTGGAATGTGTTACATCGAGAGTGGCTCCAAAACTATATTTTTTTCTTGGTGTCAGATAAACATTCGCAATTAAGGACTGCGCAGTAGAATCTCTTTTATCAACCTCATATTGTATAGAGGGATAATTAAAAATCTTCAGGTTGTTTAAGTAACGTGATGAAAGTGTTGTTCTTGTGTCAGAATAAGTGCTTCCTTTATTAATAAAAATGGCATCCGTAATAGCGCGCGGTTTGTATTTTAGTTTTTTGTAACTGTACAGATTAAAGTTTTTATAAGTTGTACTGTCTGTTATTTTGCTTTTTGCATTAGCTGCAGAATAATCGGTATAAATATTTACATCACTTATTTTATACAATTTAAAAGGTTCAGATCTGCTTGAATCTCTTTCCTGGATATTATTGTTACCAATTTTTAGATTAATGTCTGCTTTGTTTTTTTTGCCAATGGTATCAATATCAAAAGTAACATAAGTTGGTTGAAAGAAATAAGCACCGTGGTTTCTGAAATAAGTTGTTATACGGTTTTTTTCTTCTTCAAAATCAGAAGTTTTATATTGATTGCCGGATTTTAAGACAGAAGGCTCCGGATTTGTTTTATATAAAGAATCTAAGGCGGGAGTTAAAATAGTTGTTCTGATAGAATCTAAAGTATAACCTGGCCCGGTAAGAATATTGTAATTGATTTTTGCTTTTTTTGGAGCAATGCTATCAATCGTATAATCTGTTTTTACATTGAAATAACCATTGTTGAAATAGTAGAATTTTAAACGTAATAATGTTTTTTTTGTTTTTGTAGTATCAATAATAACCGGTGGTTCACCAGTGTTTTTTAAGAATTCATGAATACCTTTATATAAAAAGGATTGCCCAAGACGATCGACTTGTTTTGCTGATAAAAATTTTGACTGACGCTCATACAAGCCTGGATTATTTTTAAATTTAGCCTGATATGTAGAATCCGGATTTAAATTAGCTAAATTGTATAAATTTAAACGCAATTTATAACCTAGTAAAGTACCATTTGGTTTTTGATACATCTGATTTGATGCAGTTTCATCATTGGTGCTCTTCCCATTTACAAGAATATTATTTTTTACAAGAAGCTTTTTTCCATCAGGAACTCTTTTTACAGCATCACAAGCGCAAATAAATATTGCTATTAGAATAAATGCTATTATTTTTGTGGAATTCTTTTTCAAGTGTTTTTAAATATTTAATTCAAAAGTACATTATTTTATGGTTAGTAAAAACCAAATAAAACTTATAACAGGTTTACATCAAAAAAAGCAGCGTTTCGCAAATCAATTATTTTTTGCCGAAGGAGTAAAGGTAATTCAGGAATTGTTGGAATCCAATTTTGAATTAGAACATTTATACACGACTTTAAATGATTTTGAGACTGTTCAGTCTTCAAAGCGCACGCTTATTAATGAGCAGGAACTCAAAAAAATAAGTGCTTTGGCAACTCCAAATTCTTGTTTGGCTGTATTCAAAATCCCTGCCGAAAATAAAATAATCGACTCAGGATTAATCATTGCTTTAGACGATATTAGAGATCCCGGAAATTTAGGAACAATTTTACGTCTTTGCGATTGGTTTGGTATCAAACAAATCATTTGCTCTAAAGAAACAGTAGATATTTATAATCCAAAAGTAGTACAAGCTACAATGGGGTCTATTGCCAGAGTAAATGTTAATTACATTGATCTGAAAACTTTTATCACACAAACAAAATTACCGGTCTTTGGAACTTTTATGGACGGTGATAATATCTATCAGTCTAATCTGCCTCAAAGCGGAATCATTATT
This sequence comes from Flavobacterium sp. LAR06, assembly GCF_041946075.1. NCBI lineage: Bacteria > Pseudomonadati > Bacteroidota > Flavobacteriia > Flavobacteriales > Flavobacteriaceae > Flavobacterium > Flavobacterium sp. LAR06. The sequence continues at coordinate 56,450 of NZ_JAUTYT010000022.1, forward strand.
ATGGGTAATGAAGCCAATGGTATTTCAGCAGAAATAGAAAAAATAGTAACCAGCCGAATCTCAATTCCAAGATTTGGAGAACTACAAAAAACAGAAAGTTTAAATGTAGCTACTGCAACAGCAATTATTCTTAGTGAATTTAAACGAAATAGTTAAGAATTTGTTTTAATGAAAAGTGAAATTTATTAAAATTGCTCTTGATTTCATTGAGTCAATATTATCAGTGTATCCGCTCGGCTGACCTGGATTGTCGCGAATTAATTCATCTGTAATTCCGAACATACCTCTGATTGAAGGAGAGAAAATAAAATACTCAGAGAAAATATCAATTCCAAAACCTAGTTCGTATGCTGCTGTCCAAGGTTTTACTCTGAATTTACCCTCGTAGTTGTCTTCTTTAGATTTTGAATTGCTGGACAAGTTTAATGTTGTTGACATTCCCCCAACTAAATACGGGCGGATGTTTCCGGTACGTAGTGCTGAAAATTTCAATAATAACGGAAAGTGAATATAAGTACTGTTTACTTCTCTTAAGTAATCTTTTTCTAAATCTCCAACTTCCGGAAAATATAAATCGCGTTTAGTATAATATAAACCAGGCTCAAAACGCAAGTTTAAGTACTCTTGCAGTCTTAAATCAGCTACAACACCCACATTGAATCCGGTTGTTTTTTTTACTTGAATATCTTGTTCTGGAGGAGTTTTGTAGTCAAATTTAAAATCAAAACTATTAAAGCCCAGGTAATAACCAAAATACAGGCGTTGTTTTTGCCAGTTTTCAAGATTGATTATAGGGTCCTTGCTAAACATACTCTTAGCAAATTGCGAATATCCTTTTGTCGATAAGACTAATAAAAGTAAGATTACTGTTTTTTTCATACTATTTTTTAGAAGCAGAATAAATGGTTGCAACTCCAAAAGTTTGAGGCATTGCCACAACATCTATAAACCCAATTTTTCTCAAAATATTGTTTAAAGCTTCTCCGTAAGGAAAAACAGCCGCAGATTCTGATAAATAGCCATATGCTGAATTATCTTTTGAAAATAATTTTCCGATTATCGGAAGTATATTTTTGCTGTAAAATCTATATCCTTGTTTATATGGAGTTTTATCAGGAACTGAAGTTTCTAAAATAACAAATACACCACCCGGCTTTAAAACTCTTAAGATTTCAGAAAAACCTTTTTCTAAGTTTTCAAAATTTCTAACTCCAAAACCAACTGTAATGGCATCGAAATAATTATCTTCAAATGGAATGTTTTCTGAGTCACCTAAAACTAAATCAATAATAGTAGAAAGGTTTTTATCTGCAACTTTCTTCTTTCCCACTTCAAGCATTCCGGCAGAAATATCCAGACCAATGATTTTCTCAGCCTTAGTCTGAGCCATTAAAATAGCCAAATCGCCGGTTCCTGTTGCGATATCAAGAATTATTTTCGGATTGGTATCAGATACTATTTTTAATACTTTTTTTCGCCATTTAATATCGATTCCAAATGAAATTACGCGATTCAAATTATCGTAGTTCCCAGAGATGTTGTCAAACATTTGGGCAACCTGTTCTTTTTTACCTAAAGAAGAGTCTTTATATGGGGTTATTTTTTCAGACATTTTTTTTATTTACGCAAATATAATACAAACTGTGTTAACTGTAATTGCGTTTTTTAATTTGTAAATCAAATGTTTTAGAATAAGCTTTTTAAAAAACACCTGAGCTGGGTTTTGACTCTAATCAAAAGCAGGTATTTTTATAAAATCACTAAATGTGGGTATTGTGCAATGCTTGATTTATGGCCACTTTTGCTAAAGATAAAATGGATCAAGCACAAAACCTGGGGAGGAAATGTCAAAATAAAATAAGAAATTTGCAATCTAAGAATTTGAGATGACCC